>NZ_JBFANF010000008.1:0-252894 GCF_040674675.1 Dactylosporangium sp. NPDC049742
CCCGCGCCCGCACCTGTCCCCGCACCCGTCCCTCCACCCGCGCCCGTCCATGCGCCCGTCTCCGCACCCGCGCCCGTCCCTGCGCCGTCCCCGCACGCGGGCCCGCGTCCCCGCGCCCGCTCCCGTGCCTCGCACCCGCATCCCGCACCGGGCGCCAGGCGACGGGCGACGCAGGACTGCACACAACCTGCAAACGCGACAGCCGTACAAGCGGCGCCGGCTCGCTTAGAGTGACCGCCATGGATGCGGTGGTGGTGCCGTTCGCCGGGGAAGGGTCCGGGAGCGGGGAGCTGTCGTGGGGCCAGCTCGACGTGTGGCTGAAGATGCGCCGGCTCGGGCGGTCGTTCGCGATGGGCGGGGCGCGGCCGCTGCCGCCCGGCGCGACGGTCGGGGACGTCGCCGGTGAGCTCGCGTACCTCATGGGGCGCTACCAGTCGATGCGCACCCGCTTCATTCCAACCGCCGATGGATTGCCGCGGCAGGTGGTGCACGAAAGCGGCACGATCGACCTGGAGGTCGTCGAGGGCGACGCGGAATCCATCGCCCAGCGGTTCCGGACGACGCCCTTCGACTACGAGCACGGGTGGCCGGTGCGGATGGCGGCCGTCGTCGACGGGGACCGGTGCACCCACGCGGTCCTGGTCATGTCGCACCTGGTGTTCGACGGTGCGGGCGCGGTCGTGATGATGGCCGAGACCGCCGTCCGCACCCCGCTACCGGTGCGGGGCGCGGCGCCGCTCGAACAGGCACGGCAGCAGGCGCTCCCGGCGGCGCGCCGGCACAACCAGGCCGCCCTGCGGCACTGGGAGACGCGGCTGCGGGAGATCCCCGTGCCCGTCGTGCCGCCGTCGCGGGACGTGCGCAGCCCTCGCTACCACCAGGGCGTCTACCGCACGACGGCGCTCCCGGCGGCGCTGCTCGCCGTGGCGGAGGAGCACGGCACCGACACGGCCGCCGTGCTGCTGGCCGTGTTCGCGACGGCGTTCGCGGCGGTGACCGGCGTGGTCGTGCTGCCGCTGCGGCTGATGGCGAGCAACCGCTTCCGCGCCGAGCTCGACGGCAGCGTCAGCCCCGTGTCGCAGAACGGCCTCTGCGTCCTCGACACGACCGGCGACCTCGGGACCGTCGTGCGCAGGGCCCGCGGCGCGGCGATGGCGGCGTACAAGTACGCGTACTACGACCGGCGCGACCTCGAGGCCCGCATCGCCGCCGTCGCCGCCGACCGGGGCGCCGGGGTGGACCTGGACGTGAACTTCAACGACCGCCGGTTCGGCGGCTCGCTGCGGCCCGTCACGCCGCCGGCCGGCCCGGACGGCGAGTTCGCGTGGGTCAGCGCGCACGACGACCCGCAGTCCGGCTTCTTCCTCAACGTCGACGGGTCCGACGAGGTCCTGGAGCTGACGGTGTACGTCGACAGCCACTTCCTCGCCCCGTCCGACGCCGCCAGAATCCTGCACGAGATGGATTCGGTGGCGTCCCGCGCCCGGAACCGTGCCGCGGGCGCTGTCGGCATTGCGGCAGTAGGGCCCTGACCTGGTCGTTGTGGTGTGGACACCACAGCGCGCCTGGTCCTGCCACGACTGACCGGCCCGTGCCGCCGCCCGCATCCTGGTCCGCATGTCAAGCCTGAACTCCGGCGCCGGCCTCGCGCGGCTCACCGGCTGCATCCTGACGCTCGTCGCCTTCGTCACCGCGGGCGTCTCCGCCCTCCTCTTCGTCACGCTGCCCGCCGCACCCACCAGCGACGACCTGATCGCGGCCGCGGCGGTCGCCGGGGTCACCGTCGTGCTGTTCGCCGTCGGCGTGCCGCTGTTCGTCATCGGGGCGCGGCGCTTCGCCCGGCAGCGGCGCGTGCTGCGGACCGGCACGCGCTGCCTCGCCGCCGTCACCGCCGCCCACAACGTGACCAACGCCGAGAACGACGACCCGGTCGCCCGCATCACCCTCGCCGTCCCGGTCCCCGGCGGCACCGCGACCGCCGTCGTCCGGCAGGTCGTCCCGCAGCGGCTGCGCAGGACCATCAGGCCCGGCGCCGTGCTGCCCGTGCGCGTCGACCCGGTCGACCCGGCGTTCGCCGTCATCGACTGGGAGCACGCCCAGCAACGGCACCGCATCGCCGACGACGCCGCGGCCCACGTCGCCGTCGACGTCGCCGCGGGTCTGCTGTTCTAGCACCGCCCGGCCACGACGGCGGCGTACGACCCGGCGACTGCCGCCGTGTGCCACGACCCCTCGTGCTGCGCCGACCCCAGCCGCCCGCGGCCGGCGCCGCGAGGACGCGATCTGACCCTCGCCGGGCGGCCGGCGGTGCGGGCAGGCGCGCGGGGATTCCGGCAGCATCGGCCGGCAAGACCGCCCGGCGTGTCGCGGCGGCCCAGGGCGACCTGGTCTCCGGGCGGCTCGTGAACCGGGGCACCCGTCCGGCACAGTCCGGTCAGGCGCGGACGGCGGGCTCCGCCGGGACCGGCGCCGGAGTGCGCGGCCGGCTGATCGTGCCGCGGGCGCCGAACACCACCCGCAGGATCGTGCCGGGGGTGAGCAGCGACGTCGGCGGCGCGACGAGGTTGAGCACCCGCAGGAACGCGGCACCGAGGTTCGCGTCGCGGGTCGCCGCCCGGTGCAGCCGGTGCACGAACGCGTTGACGAACCGCACCTTGAGCGTCCGCCGCCCCGGCACCTCGGCGAAGCGCAGGTCGGTGCCGACCGCGATCGACCACGGTCCGTCGACGATGCGGGCGGCCTGCCGGAAGAACCGCCGCGCGAGCCCGACAGTGCGGCCGCCGGAGTCGTTGAGCAGGCGCCGCAGCAGGAGCGCCTCCAGTGCCGCGACCGTCATGCCCTGGCCGTAGATCGGGTTGAAGCTGCACAGCGCGTCGGCGACGACGAGGTAGCCGTCCGGGAAGCGCCGCAGCCGCTCGTACCGGCGACGGACACTGGCCGGATAGCGCATCGTCACCGGATCGCCGGCCGGCACCGCGCACCGGATGATCGTCGCCAGGTGCGGCGCGGCGAGGCTGTCGGCGAACGCGGCCATCCCGGCGTCGTCGGTCGGCGGGCGCTCGCCGAGCATGCCGTTGAGCGCGACGGCGACGAGCCCGTCCTCCTGCGTAGCGGCGATGCCGGACCGCGGCGCGCCGGGCACCGCGTTGGTCAGCACCCCGGACATCCCGTCGAGGTGTTCGGGCCGGTACTCGTACCGCCGCGTCACGTACGTGACGTCGACCTGCACCCGCTCCTCGGCGGGCACAGGGAATCCGGCCGCCGACAGCCACAGCGGCCCGCGCGACGCCCGGCCGCCGGCGTCGACGACGAGGTCCGCGGCCAGCGTGCCGCCGGTGCTCAGGTGGACCCCGGTCACGGCGGTGCCGTCGGCGGACAGCACCAGGCCGGTCACGTCGGTCCGCGCCACCAGCCGCACGCCGGGCAGCGCGAGGACCCGCTCGCGGATGGTGTGCTCCAGCAGCGGCCGGCCGACCCCGGCGGCGACCAGGTCCGAGGGCGCCCGCCGCATCAGGTATCCGTCGTTGTACCAGTGGACCTGCCCGTGCAGGTCGACCATCGGCGCCCCGGCGTCGCGCAGCTGCGCGGACAGCCCGGGAAACAGCTCCTCCAGCGCGGTGCGCCCGCGGGCCAGCAGCACGTGCAGCTGATGGTCCTGCGGCACGCAGCGGCGGTGCGCCGGCGCCGCGCCGAGCGTGTCGCGGTCGAGCACCACGACCCGGCCGAAGTGCTCGCGGAGCACCCGCGCGGTGAGCAGCCCGCCGATGCTGGCCCCGATGACGACCGCCGTCGTGTCCTCTGTCACACCCAGCAGCCTAAGAATCACACACGGTCGATGGCATCTCCGTCGTTGCGATGCTCACCCACCCGGCGGCGGTCAGGCCCCCGGTGGGGGAGGCCACGCCAGCGCCCGCAGCGCCGAGGGCTCGCCGTTGACGACGTCACGGTCATGGCTGTGCCGCTCGTCCGGGTCGCCGGGCCGGTACTGCCACAGCGCGAACGTCGTCCAGCCGGCCGGCAGCTTCGGCGGCTTCGCGGTGTATCCGGCGATGTCCAGCGGATGGTCGCCGAACGACGCGTCGTTGCCCGTGCACGGGTTCCACCAGTTGGTGTTCGTGTAGATCATCGGCTTGCGGCCGACGCCCCGCTCGATCCGGTCGACGAACGCGTGGATCCAGGCTCGCATCTGCACCGGCGTGAGCCCGTAGCAGGCGTCGGTGCGCACCCCTGCGTACGGCCACTCCAGGTCGACGAACGGCACCAGCGTCCGCGCGTCGCGGGTGAACCGGGCGTGCCGCAGGAAGTGCTCGGCCTGCCCGACGGGGTCACCCCGGTCCGGCCGCGCGTACACGTAGGCGCCGACGTACCGCCCGGCCCGCCGCGCCGCCGTGTAGTCCGCCGCGAAGTGCGGGTTGACGTACGTGCTGCCCTCGGTCGCCTTGATGTACACGAACTCGCTGCCGGCCGCGACCTCGGTCGGCCAGTGGATGCCGAACTGCCGGTGGTCGTGGCTGGAGATGTCGATCCCGCCGACCGGGTACCCCACCGGCCGCTCCGCCTGGATCGCCGCGACCGCCGCCAGCACGGGCGGGTCCGCCGGCGGGAGCGGCAGCAACGGCGCCGACGCGACCGCCCACACCGGCGCGGTCACCACCAGCGACCAGGCCGCTACGCCCCGCGGATGCCGCCGGGCGACCCCGGCTGCGGCCCGCAGCACGGACGCGACCCCTGCGACGGTCGCACGGGCCAGGCGCCACACCGTCACGGAAGCCTTCGCCACCGCTCCAGTGTGCCCCGCCGCCGCCCGCCCGGCTCGTCGTGCGCCGCCGGGGCGGGTGGCCCCGCGGGTGCGCCGGGCTCTGGCGTGGCGACCGCCGGACCGCGGCCGCATCGCCGTCGGCCTCCGCGCCGACCTGATCCTCATCGACGGCGACCCGACCACCGGCATCACCCACACCCTGTCCATCCGCACGATCTGGCGCCGCGGCGAACCCTCACCCGCCCCGCCGCGGCGCCGCACCCGGCACTACATGCCGAGCGCTGTCCATGCGCCGAAGGGCTCGTCGCCTCCGGCGGTCGCCTGCTGGCTGACGTAGACGCCGTCGGTGCCGATGGTGAGGAGCACAACACGGTCGCCGACGCCGACCGCGGCCGCGGGGTAGTCGAGGACTCCACCACTGAGGTTCGTCCAGCTGCCGTACCCGTAGTTCGCGGCGTACTGCCGGTTGGTGCTGACGCCGGTGGTGGCGTTGCGGGAGAACAGCATGATGCGGGCATCGGTGCCGGGCGGGGCGGTGATCATGCAGGGCTCGCCGATGCCGCCCTGGCCGCCGATGTCGTCGGGGCTGGTGTCCCACCCGGAGCCGGCGGCGAGCTGCCACGTCACCATCAGGTGCGCGGTCCCCGGCTGGCGATAGACGAGGTCGATCGCGCCGGCCTGGTTCATCGCGGCGCTGGGCGGGCTGGCGGGGACCCCGGCCGGGAAGGTGGTGTCGGCGACGAATGCGCCGTTCGGAGCGCTCTGGTACCAGTGCAGGACCTTGGTGCGAGTGCTGCCGAAGACCTCGATGACCCCACCGGGGTTGGTGACGGCGGTCAGGCCGTCCTGCAGGTCGCTGCCGCCCTGGTCGAACCAGGTCCCGGACCAGGTGTCGGTGGCGGTGCGGTAGGTGTGGCTGAGGCCGCCGCCGCCGTTCTTGACGAAGACCTGGAGCCGGCCGTCCTGGCGGCGGGCCACGGCCGGGGTGCCGACGTTGTCGAAGGTGGCCCAGCCGGAGTTCGGGCTGCCGAGGTCTTCCCAGGCGCCGGTGAACCCGCCGTTGACCGTGCTCTGGCGCAGGGCGACGATGTGGTGGTCGGACAGGCGGTGCGCGAAGAGCTCCAGCCGGCCGTCGAGGTTGGTGCCGACGGCGATGCCGGGCGCCAGCCGGCCGGTGGACAGCGGCAGCGCGGTCGGGCCGGTCCACCCGCCGGCCGCCGTCTGCGCGTAGGTGACGACCTGGCCGCTGCGCACGACGAAGGCCTGGGCCCGCCCGTCGGCGTTGCGGCCGGCCCACTGGGTGCCGCGCGACCAGCGGTAGTAGGTGCGACGTGACCAGTTGTCGTTGGCGTTGCCGCTGGTCCCGAGGCCGCTCAGGACCTCGGCGTCGTAGCCGTTGGCGGCGTACTTCGTCAGGACGGCGCGTTTACGGGTCTGCGCGGCGCTGTCGAGGTTGATCGGGACGGCGGCGATGTTGTAGTCCCGGTAGTTCACCTCGTACAGCGGGCCGTTGTACGCGGTCGCGGCGTCCCGGGCGAAGCTGGCGGCGGCGACGTGGTCGGTGTGGTCGGCGGTGTACCCGTCCGCGGTCCGCCGGTCCGGCTCCGCGTCCTGAGCGCGCAGGACGGTCGGCTTGTAGACGTCCATGATCGCGTTGAGGACGGCGGCCGCGTCGGCCTTCGTGTACGACTGCGAGGCGGTGACCAGCGTCTGCCTGGCCGGCACGATCGTGTTGTGCGGGGTGCCCGCGTACAGGTTGGCGAGGTTGCCGTCGCTGAGGTCCATGAAGATCAGCTCGATCTCCGGCCGCGCGGTCAGCGTGTACCGCTCGACGGTCTTGCCGCCGACGGACCAGGCCGCCCCCGACCACTCGGCCTGCGTGGTGTCGTTGTTGTCCGCGACGCCCGCCATGGTGGCGTATGCGTTCTGGGCGCCCTGCTGCCGGCGGCGGGCCCGTTCCTGCGCGCTGTTGCCCGGCACTCCGCCGCTGCCCTCCCCGGCGGTCATGTAGACCGTGACGGTCGGCGAGTGCTGAGCGATCGCCTCGTCGACGTCCGGGTTCATGAAGTACAGGTCGTCGTCCTCGTGGGCGATGATCTGCATGATCCGCTCGGACGGCGGGTCGGCGTGCACGGGCGGGGCGTGCAGCACCGCCGCGCACGAGGCCGCCGCCACCGCGGTCGCCGCGGCCCTACTTGTCAACCGGCGCACGTGTATTCCTCCGTGATTGTTCGTCCCCGATGCGGGCGAGCGCCATGGTGGCACATGGGAAGCGGATGCGGTGTCCCTGAAATTGGACACCGAGGTCCTTTGGGGATCAATTCCGTGCGATCTGAATCGCGGCCGGACAATCGCACGCGAGGCCGCCGACGCAGTGACTTCAATCACCGCCGACGGACGAGGTTCGGCGCTGGTAGAACTGGCAATTCGGGCGTTGCTGCCGTGTCGGGCGGGCGGCGTGTCCGGATTGACTGAATCACCGTCAGTCAATTTTTGTGAAGATTTCAATCATCGCGCCCATTGCCGTACGTAATTGTGCATGGTCAGTGGTGTTTTTGGGCCGGCGGGCGGGCATGACGTTCCGTGTCGGCCGTTTCGAAGCCCGTTGCGCGGGTGTGTCGCGCTGCCGTAGGTTGCCGAGGTCTTTCAGCGATGACGGGGGATCGATGTGACCGGCAGGTCGTCTTTTAGTGTGCGCAGAATCGTTTCTTCGGCGATTGTGGCCGGTCTGCTGACGTCGGTGCTGCAGGTTGTCGGCGTCGGTTCCGCTGGTGCGCAGGTGCCGTGTGTGGCGTCGCGTAACGATGTCGCGGCGGCGCTGGCGTCGGCGAAGGCGTGTGGTGGTGCGGTCGAGGCGATCGACCGGCGGACCCCGACGTCCCGGACCGTCATCGGGAAGAACGGCACTGCGACCGTCGAGCATCATGTGAGCCCGCGCTGGGTGCGCCGGGCCGACGGCTCCTGGACGGACCTTGACACGACGCTGCGGTTCGAGGGCGGCACTCTGGCGGCCGCGGCGACGCTGCTGCCGGTGACGTTCTCGCCCGGCGGGTCGGGGCCTCTGGCGACGCTGACCGACGGTGGCCGGAAGCTGGCGATGACGTGGCCGGGCAGGGCGTTGCCGAAGCCGGTGTTGTCCGGTGCGACCGCGACGTATGCCGAGGTGCTGCCGGGCGTGGATCTGCGGCTGACGGCGTTGGCGGAGGGGTTCTCCGAGGTGCTGGTGGTGCGTTCGGCGCAGGCTGCGGCGAACCCGGCGCTGGCGCAGTTGTCGTTCGGGTTGCAGACGACCGGGGTGACGCTGGGCACGGACGCGGACGGCGGCGTGCACGCGAAGGACGAGCGCGGCGCTGTGGTGTTCTCCTCGCCGCGGGCGACGATGTGGGACACCGCCGACGCGGTGGTGAACGAGCGGACCGAGATCCGGTCGGCGCAGTCGCAGTCCGCTGGTCGTGCGGCGCCGCGGGTCCGGGCGATGGGTGAGACCCTGACCGGCAGCACGCTGAAGATCGTTCCTGACAAGGGTTTCCTGACCGATCCCGCGACGCGGTATCCGGTGTACATCGACCCGACGTTCACCGGGAACAAGGCGAGCAACGCGTGGGCCGTGGTGGCGTCGCGGTCGGACCTGGCCGGGTCGAAGTTCTGGCAGAAGACGTTCATGGCCAACAGCGCCACGTTCGGTGACGCGGGTTCGGGCCTGACCTGTGACCTCTACTCCGGGAACACGTGCAACAGCGCGACGTACAGCGTGCGGTCGTTGTTCCGGATGGAGACGTACGCCGCGGCCGGCGCGACGGTGCAGAGCTCGAACTTCGAGATCCTGCAGAAGTGGTCGTGGACGTGCAACACGGCGTCGGACGCGAAGCTGTGGATCGTCGGCGGGTTCGACAGCAACACGACGTGGAACAACCAGCCGGCGTGGGACAGCGGGCACACCGCGACCGCGCCGGGCAACCATGCGGCCGGTGCCCCGGCCGGCTGCCTGAACTCGGGCACGGTCAGCTTCGACACGACGTCGATGGTGCAGTACGCCATCGGTCAGGGCTGGACGGATCTGAGCCTGGGGTTGCGGGCGGTCAGTGAGGGTTCGAACCTGCAGTGGAAGCGGTTCGATCAGAGCACGGCGGTGCTGCACATCCAGTACGACCACGCGCCGTCCGTGCCCGCCCTGGCGGATCTGAAGGTCGGTGACAACGCGCTGACCAGCTGCGGTGTGTCGGCGAGCGCGCCGACGCGGGTGAACACCACGAACGGGTTGAAGCTCAACGCGATCCTCAACGACGACGATGCCGCCGAGGGTGACCTGGTCAAGGCGGAGTGGGCGGTGTCCGGTGTCGCGGCGCAGTACGTGCCGGCGGCTGAGACGGCCGGGTTGACGTCCGGGTCCAACCATCAGGCGACTGTTCCGGCGGCCGCGTTCACCAACGGCGCGGCGGTGTCGTGGCGGGTGCGTGGGGTCGACACCGACAGCAGCATGGTGGGTGGCTGGAGTCCGTGGTGTTACGTGGTGGTGGACAACACCGCGCCGAGCCCGCCCGGTATCGCCAGCGCCGACCTCGCGTTGCGTGTCGGCGGTGGCATTGTGCCCGGCGCGGCGGCGACCGCGGTGGTGGGGCGCAGCACGACGGTGACGTTCACGCCGAACGCCGCGGATGCCGGGTCGATCGTCGGGTACCGCTACGGCGTCGCCGCGGACATGGACGCGGTGCCGACGATCTGGTTGCCGGCGAATCTGGGTAGCACTGTGACGGCCGCGGTGGTGCCGTTGCAGGCGGTGTTCTACAACAGCATCGTGGTGACGGCGGTGAAGGCCGACGGCACGGCGGGCACGAACACGTCGGCGCGGTTCCGGGCCAACCCGGGCACGGTGACACCGGCGGTTGCCGGTGACGCGACCGGTGACGGGCGCGCCGACCTGACCGCGTTGTCCGACGTCGGCGGTGGCAAGAGCGCGTTGTGGCGGTGGGACTCGACCTCGACCGGTTCGGGGCTGAACGCGCCGCTCGCGCCGCAGGGCAACGCGGGTGTCTTCACCAACGGGCAGAGCCTGACGGTGCCGGGGGACTTCGACGCCGACGGCCTGTCCGACACGGCGGTGTTCGCACAGTCCGGCTCGGACGTGACCGTCGCGGTGCAGCGCTCCGACGCCAACCGGCTGCTGACCCAGCCGGTGTCGCTGACGATGTCCGGGTGGACGATCGCCAAGATGAAGCCGGTCGGCGGCGACTTCAACGCCGACGGCAAGGCCGACCTCGCCGTCGGCTACGACCTGGGCGACGGTAACTGGAGCATCAACGTCCTGCTGTCGACGTCGACGCCGGGTGCGGTGAGCTTCGCGACGCCGGTGGCATGGTTCCAGTACGCCGCGGGCGCCTCGGACCCGACGCACGTCAAGCTGGTCTCCGGGGACTTCAACGGTGACGGGCGCACCGACATCGCGGAGTTCTACGACTACGGCACCGCCCAGACGAAGCTGTGGGTGCACTGGGCGCAGACCAACAACACCTTCACCGGGGCGGTCCTGCAGTGGGACTCCGGGCCGAATTCCTGGCACTGGAGCGACAGCAAGTTCGTCGCCGGCGACTTCACCGGCGACGGCAAGACCGACATCGCCGCCATCTACGCGCCGATGCACACGTTCGACGGCACGATCGTGGTCGCGACGTTCACCGCCAAGACCAACGGCACCGGCCTGGCGACCCCGATCACCCAGTGGGAGTCCGACGACAACGCGTTCGACTGGAACGCCGTCACCGGCTACACCGGTGACTACAGCGGCGACGGCAAGACCGACCTCGGCCTGCTGTACTCGTGCTGCGGCCCCTACCAGGCGCAGGTGTGGATCTCCACGTCGACCGGCACGGCCCTGCCGGCACCGGTCGAGGCCAACAACGGCGGGATCGGGCCCGTCGGCGCCGCCTCCGTCGTGCTGGACACCAAGGTCGGCACCGGCCAGACGAAGTACCAGCTGGTCAACGTCGGCTCGCAGACCTGCGCCGAGCGGGGCAACGACGGGATGCTGCGCGGGCAGCCGTGCGCGGCCACCGGGCCGCAGTACTTCACCGTCGAACGCCGCGGCGGGCAGTACGTGTCACTGCACTCAGTGGCGTCCTCCGACATCTGCGTCGACGTCGTGGACGCCGACACTGCCGACGGCACCCCGATCCAGGCGTACGACTGCCACGGTGTCGCCACCTCCGGGTACATGCTGGCCCAGTACTGGACCATCGAGTACCTCGCCGGTGCGCCGTCGGCCGCGGTCGTCAGGCTGACCACCCCGCTGTCGGGCAAGTGCTTCGACCTCGACGAGGCGCTCGCCGCACCGAACACGCCCATCTCGCAGTGGACCTGCAACACCCACCTGGCGCAGCAGTGGCTGCTGCGGCCCGTCGCCTGACCGCCACCACCGGCACGGAGGAGCTGAACTGATGCGCACCACCATGCCCAATTGGCGGCGGACCCTGACGCTGGCGCTCCCGCTGGCGCTCGCCGCGACCATCGGCGTCCAGACGCCGGGCTTCACCGCCCCACCGAAGAAGATCGCCAAACCGAAGGCGGTCGCCTCCGTCCCGGGTAGCTACGTCAAGCCGGCCGCGATGCCGACCGACGCCACCGCAGCGCAGAACATGCGGTCAGCGCCGCAGGTTCGGTGGCCCGCTGCCTCTGTCGCCGACGTGGTGCTGCCGGGCGCGGCGCCGTCGGCGTTGGTCGACGCGGAGGTGCGGGCGAGCGTCGTGGTGCCGGGCTCGCCGGTCCAGGTCGGCCGGGCGACGGCCGGCAGCGGCAAGAGCACGCTGCGGGCCAGTGACGCGGGTCCGGATTCGGTGCGCGTGCAGGTGCTGGACCACGCGGCCGGCGCGAACGCGAGAAGGTCGGTGCTGACCCGGATCACCCGGACCGACACCGACCCGGCCGCCGCCACTTCGCTGCGGGTGTCGTTGAGCTACAAGGACTTCCGCAATGCGTACGGCGGTGGATGGAGCGACCGGCTCCGGTTGGTGAGTCTGCCGGAGTGCGCGCTGACGACCCCCAACGCACCAGGCTGCACGGCGACGGATCTCGGCGGGACGAATGACGTCGCGAACGGAACCCTGACGGCCACCGTCGCGCTGACCGGTGTGTCCACGGCGGGTGTCACCACCCGCAGCGCGTCCAGTGCGCCGGCGGCGGCGTTGGTGGCCCTGGCCTCGTCGCCGCAGTCGTCCAGCGGCGGCGGTGACTACGCCTCCGGTCCGCTGGAGACGACGTCGTCATGGAGCGCCGGCGGGCAGTCGGGTGACTTCAGCTGGTCGTACCCGATCCAGACCCCGCCGTCATTGGGCGGTCCCTCACCGTCGGTCGGGCTGTCGTACTCCTCGCAGTCCCTCGACGGCAAGACCGCCGCGACCGACAACCAGGCGACCTGGGCGGGCGACGGTTTCGACCTCGGCACCGGTTCGATCAACCGCAGCTATGTCGCGTGTAACGACGACGGCAAGACCGGTATCGGCGACCAGTGCTGGAGCACCGACAACGCCGTCCTGTCGCTGCCCGGGCACTCCGGTGAGCTGATCCAGGTAAGTACCAACCCCGACATGTGGAAGCTGGAGCGCGACGACGGCACCAGGGTCCAGCGGTTCACCGGCGCGACGAACGGCGACAACAACGGCGAGTACTGGGTCGTCACCACCGTCGACGGCTGGGAGTACTACTTCGGACTGAACCGGCTGCACGGCTGGACCAGCGGCAAGCCGGAGACCAAGTCCGTCTACACGATCCCGGTGTTCGGCAACAACTCCGGCGAGCCGTGCTACAACGCGACGTTCGCCAACGCGTGGTGCGACCAGGCGTATGCGTGGAACCTCGACTACGTCGTCGACCCGCACAACAACACCATGTCGATGTGGTACCAGCAGGAGCTGAACCACTACGCCCGCAACGTCACCAACAGCGCCGTGTCCACCTACGTGCGTGCCGGGCACATCGAGCACATCGAGTACGGCACCCGCAAGGACGACGGCGTCGACAGCAGCTACTCCGCGGGCGTCGCCCCGGCGAAGGTCGTGTTCGGCACCGAGGACCGGTGCGTCACCCAGGGCGCCACCTGCGTGCAGACCACGCCGTCGAACTGGCCGGACGTGCCGTGGGACCAGCAGTGCGACTCCACGACGTCGTGTCCCGACGTGTACTCGGGCGCGTTCTTCACACAGAAGAAGCTCAAGACGATCACGACCCAGGTCTGGACCGGCACCGGCACCACGTACACCGACGTCGAGCGCTGGACGCTCAACCACGTGTTCAAGGACCCGGGCGACGGGCACGAGAAGACGTTGTGGCTCAACGGCATCAGCCACGTCGGACTCGACGGCGGCGCCAACACCACAATGCCGGACGTCACGTTCACCGCGGTGCAACTGCAGAACCGGGTCGACACCTCACCGACGAAGAACCCGATCATCCGGTACCGCATCTCGTCGGTCACCAGCGAGAGCGGCGCGGTCGTGGCGGTCACGTACTCCCAACCGGAGTGCACCGCCAGTGCGCTGCCGGTCGCCGCCACCAACACGAAGCGCTGCTATCCGGTGTACTGGACGCCGTACGGCACGAGCACCCCGGTGTTCGACTGGTTCCACAAGTACGTGGTGACCGGCGTGACGGTCAGCGACCCGACGGGGCTCGCCCCGGCGATGGAGACGACGTACACCTACCAGGACCTGCCGGCCTGGCACTACGACAACTCCGAGCTCATCCCGACGAACAAGCGCACCTGGGGCCAGTGGCGCGGCTACTCGAAGGTCCGGACGCTCACCGGTGCGGCGAGCTCCAACCGCCGGCAGGTCGACACGGTCTTCTTCCGCGGCATGCACGGTGACAAGGCATCCTCCGGCACCCGCACCGTGACGATCCCGGCGGACGCGACGTTCGGCGGCACCGCCATCAACGACGAGAACTGGCGCAACGGCCAGGTCCGCGAAACGATCGTCTACAACGGCGTCGGCGACAGCGCCCCCGTGGTCTCCAAGACCCTCGTCGAGCCGTGGGAGTCGGGCCCGACCACGACCCGGACCCGCAACGGCGTCACCATCAACGCCTACATCGCCGGTACCCGGTCGACGACGACGAAGCTGGCACTCGACGGCGGCCGTGGCTGGCTGACCTCAACGGTCACCAACACGTTCGACACCGAGACGGGGCTGACGAACCCCATCGGCCGGATCGTCAAGGTCGACACCACCAACGACACCGCGGTCACCACCGATGACCGCTGTGAGCTCATGACCTACGCCACCGACCCCAACGGCAAGATCCGGGTGGCCGTGGCCGAGACCAAGAAGCTCGCCGTGTCATGCTCCGTCGCGAACCCGAACCTGGCGACGGATCTCATCTCCGACGTCCGCACCTGGTACGACCACGCCACCAGCTTCGACTCGACCGTGACGAAGGGCGAGCCCACCAAGGTCGAGCACGTCAAGGACGTCGTCGGCGGCACGCCCCAGTTCGTCACGAGGATGGAGGCCGACTACGACGCCTACGGCCGGGGCACTCTCGGCCGGGACGTCTTCGGCAACGCGACGACGACCGCCTACAGCCCCGCGAGCGGGTCGATCCCGACGAGCGTGACGACCACGACGCACCTCGGCTGGACCTCGACGACCTACTCGAACCGCTCCTACGCCAAGACGACCGCGACGGTCGACCCGAACGGCCGCCGGACCGACATCACGTACGACGGCCTCGGCCGCACGACCGCGGTCTGGTACCCCGGCCGGGACAAGACCTCGCAGACCGCGAGCGTTACGTACGGCTATGTCGTCGCCGGCGGCGGCGCGCCGACCTCGACGGCGACCTCCACGCTGAACACCGCCGGCAACGGCTACATCACCACGTACGAGATCTTCGACGCCCTGATGCGGCCCAGGCAGTCGCAGTCGCCCGCGGTCGGCGGCGGGGCGGTCCTGAGCGACACCATCTACGACACCCGCGGCCTGGCGGTGCAGACCAACAGCGACTACTTCACTGCCGGCGTGTCGTGGGGCACCCTGTTCGTCCCCTCCGGCCCGACGCCGTCCAGGTCGCTGATCACCTACGACAACGCCGGTCGTGCGTCGGCGGTCGCTGAGCAGATCAACGGGGTCACCACAAGGACCACGAGCACCTTCTTCGGCGGTGACCGCACCGACAAGACCGTGCCGTCCGGTGGCACCGCCAGCTCCGTGTACATGAACGCGCTCGGCCAGGTCACCCAGGT
Source organism: Dactylosporangium sp. NPDC049742 (assembly GCF_040674675.1). NCBI lineage: Bacteria > Bacillati > Actinomycetota > Actinomycetes > Micromonosporales > Micromonosporaceae > Dactylosporangium > Dactylosporangium sp. NPDC049742. Next base: position 14,991 of record NZ_JBFANF010000008.1, read on the forward strand.
GCGCAACTACCACGGCAACACGCCGACCGGCGCCTCCAGCACGACGTCCTACGCCTACAGCAAGCGCGGCGACCCGCTGAGCATCACCGACCCGGCTGGTTCGGTCTGGAGCTTCACGTACGACATCCGGGGCCGCAACACCGAGACCGTCGACCCGGACCGGGGGACGACGTCGTACACCTACGACGACGCCGGCCAGATGCTGACCGTCACGGACTCCCGTGGCATCACCCTGACCAACGTCTACGACTCGATCGGCCGCGTCACCGACCGGTACCAGGGCACCGCCGCGACCGGCACGCTGCTGGCGCACTCCGTCTTCGACACCCTGCTCAAGGGGCAGCTCACCAGCAGCACCCGGTACGTCGGCGGCGCCGGCGGTGCCGCCTACACCTCGGCGATCACCGGCTACGACAGCGCCTACCGGCCGCTCGGTGCGAGCGTCACCATCCCGGCCACCGAGAACCTGCTGGCGGGCACCTACACCACGACGAACACCTACAACGCCAACGGCAGCCTGGCCACCACCACGTTGCCCCGCATCGGTGGCACCGGTGCCGGTTCGCAACCCGCCGAGACCATCACCTACGGCTACAACAGCCTGGGCATGCCGACGACGCTGTCCGGCCTGAACACCTACCTCACTGCGACGACGTACGACCAGTTCGGCCGGGTCAGCGGCACCCTGAACAACGACGGGGGCAGCAAGAACCTCGCACAGATCTACAGCTACGAGACCGGCACCGGCCGCCTTGCGGAGCACGGCGTCTACGACAACGACACCGGCGACGTGTTCCAGGACGTGTACTTCGAGTACGACGACGTCGACAACGTCACGTCGGCGAAGGACCTCACCAACCAGTACGGCGCCGGGCCGGACGACAACCAGTGCTTCAAGTACGACCACTTCCAGCGGCTCACCAACGCCTGGACGCCGGCGAACGGCAACTGCACGACCGACCCGAACACGGTCACCGCCGCGAACCTCGGCGGGCCGGCGCCCTACTGGCAGGCGTGGACGTACGACGCCGTCGGCAACCGGCTGACCCAGAAGACCCGCACCTCGGCCGGCGACACGACGGCGACGTCCACCTACCCGGCCGCGACCGCGTCGCAGCCGCACGGCGTCACGCAGATCGCGATGACCGGTGCCGGCGGCAACAAGACCAACACCTACGGCTACGACGCAGCCGGCAACACCACGTCACGCAAGATCTCCGGCAAGCCGGACCAGACCCTGACCTGGGATGCCGAGGGCCACCTGAGCTCCGTCACGGACACCTCGGGCACGGCGAGCTACGTCTACGACGTCGGCGGCGAGCGTCTCATCGCCCACGACTCGACCGGGGCGACGCTGTACCTCGGCGCCCAGCAGGTCCACGTCTCGCCGACGAACCAGATCTCCACCACCCGCTACTACGGCGGCGGCGCCGTCCGTACCAGCGGCAGTGGCCTGTGTTGGACGATCTCGGACTACCACGGCACCAACACGCTGTCGTTCAACGCCGCGACGCTGGCCAAGACGCAGCGCCGCAGCACCCCGTTCGGCGGCGTCCGGGGCACCAGCCCGCTCTGGCCGACCGACAAGGGTTTCGTCGGCGGCACCAACGACCCGACCGGCCTCGTCCAGGTGGGTGCCCGCCCGTACGACGAGACGATGGGCCGGTTCATCGCCGTCGACCCGATCTTCGACAGCGGCAGCCCGCAGTCGTTCAACGGCTACGCCTACGCCGACAACAACCCGACCACGCTGTCGGATCCGAGTGGCCTCGCCACCGACCAGGTCGGCCCGCAGGCCTGGTACAAGACCGTCAGGTACACGAAGCGCACCTGGTACGGCCGCGGCTTCCGGGTCACCAACACCTACGCCGTGCAGATGCTGTGCCGGGCCAACGGGCAGTGCCTGAACGACGACGGCAAGTCGTGGGGCGGCCCGTCCTGGGCGATGCTGTTCTACGTCCTGGTCTCACAGGTCGCGGTCGCCCTGGCACCACATCCGGAATGGGTTGTCGGGTTCACGTCCACGCCGGAGTCGCTGCCGATCTCGGACCGCCCCAACAGCGCCTGCATCACCCTCCCGCCCCCGCCCCCGCCCAGCTGCGACTTCTTCTCGTCCTGCATGTGGAAGGACCCGAAGAAGTGGGCCAAGGACAACAAGGGCGCTCTGATCGCCGGAGCGCAGTTCGTCGCGGTCGGCGCCGCTTGTTTGACCGGCGTCGGATGCATCGCGGCGTCGCTCATCAGTGCCGGCATCTCCGTCGCCAACCGCACGTACGACTTCGTCACCAACAAGGCGTACAACGACGGTGCCCTGGCCTGGGGTGACTATGTTCTCGGCCTCGGTCTGGATGTCCTCGGTGCGGTCCCGGCCATTGGCGCGGTGGGACGGGGCGTCGCCGCTGAGGCCGGAGCCGCCGCCCGGGCCGGGGAGCAGACCTGGTACCACTACACGGACCTCAAGGGGTACAACGGGATCAGGGCCGGAAATCCCTACCAGATCAAGCCGGGTGCGTCCAAGAACGGTCCTGGGCCGTTCTTCACCCAGAAGAGCCCCGCTGACGTCGCCAAGTTCACGAACGGCTTCAAACGCCTCGGACTCACCAATGCCAAGTCGCAATATGTCATCGAGTTCAGGGCTCCGGCGAACGCGTTCACTCCGGTCACCCGTGGTTACGTGTTCGAGGCCCGTGGCGGGCTTACCATCGCTCGCGACAAGGTGAACTACATCGGGCCGACGTCTGGTTGGGGCGGGTAATGGTCACTGGGCACGACTCGGTGTTCGTGGTGGGCGGGCGCGTCGAGATGGGCGTCTGGGCGATGCTGCAGCGGCTGCACGGCCGGTGGCCCGGAATGCTGGTCGCGGTGGAGGGGCACCGGGAGGACGCGTTCGTGCCGTGGCCCGTGCCCCGCGAGGTGATGCCGTTCCGGGCGGGCTACCTGCTGGTGGCCCGGGACAAGGACATGCTCGACCGCTGGGACGACGAGGGTTACTCGCTGATGGACGGTGCCGAGGGGCCCTTCCAGGTGGTGTACGAGCCGGCGTCGGTGCCGGCCGTACCGGTCGAGCTGCACGGCGACCCGTACGGCCGCGGGGGTGGGTACCGGTTCGACCCGTACCGGGCCACCCTGGTCACCGCCGGGCTGTTCCTCGTCACCCTTGTCACGCCGGACGTGGACAGCGCCTTCTCGCAGGGTCTGCTCGCCATGCTGGGCGAGGAGCTGGCGCTGCAGGGCAACTCGCAGTTCTGACCGGGAACGCGGCCGCCGCCGGGACCACCGGCGGCGGCCGCGCATCACTTCGGCAGGCGGATGACGAGCTCGACGCGGCGGTTGAAGGCGCGGCCGGCGGTGCTCGCGGAGCCGTCGGTGTTCTTCTCCTCGACGAGGGGCTGGGTGCTGCCGAGGCCGACCGCCGTGACCGAGCTGGCCGAGACGCCGTGGCCGGTGAGGTACGCGCGGACCGTCTCGGCGCGGCGCTGGGAGAGGGTCTGGTTGGCGGAGGCTGAGCCGGTGGCGTCGGTGTGGCCGCGGACCTGGATCGTGCCGTTCGGGTAGAGCTTGTTGATGACCTTGATGGTGTTGTCGAGGGTGTCGGTGCTGCCGACGTCGGCGCTGCCGGTGGCGAAGAGGGCGTCGCTGTTGAAGGTGACGATGTAGACGTGGACGCCTTCGGGGGTGCGGGCCTCCAGGATCGAGCCGGAGACGCCGGTGAGGTCGACGTCGGGGCCGGGTAGGCGGTACAGGGAGTCCTTCACGAGACGGGTGTCGTTCTCCGGGTCGTGGGCGTTGCCGATCTGGCACGGGATGCGCAGGACGAGGCCGGCGCCGAAGTCCTGGGTCGCGCAGGTCGGGTCCTTCTGGCCGTCGCCGTCGTAGTCGTCGAGGCCCGGCTGGGCGCCCGGCGGCAGCGACGCGGGCGGGTCCTCGGCGCCGGAGGACGCGGTGTCCTCGGTGGTCGCGGGTGCGGCCGTGCCGGTGGTGGGGCTCGCGGCCGGCGAACCGCCGGAGCCGCAGCCGGTGAGCAGCGCGGCGGCGAGCAGCAGCACGCCGGCGACCGCGGCCGGCAGGGGCAGGGCAGCGGTGGTGTGACGCCGGGCAGTTCTCATGGCGCGGAGCGTAGGCACCCGACTGGGGCGGCGCCCGTCACAGGCGGGTAGCCGACACCCACGCGTCACTCAGTCGGGTGCCGGGAGGCATCCGCCGTCGGCGATGCCGCCGCCCGCGTCGACGTTGAGCTGAAACTGGTCCCCGGGATCCGAGGTGGCCGAGGCGGACGGGGCGGCGGCAGCAGAGGGGGAGACCGCGGCCGCGCAGGCGGCGACGAACCGGCTCGGCGCCGACGGGGTGACCTGGCCCGCCGAGCCGGCGGTGCCCGATGCCGCGCAGCCCGCGGCGGCCAGCAGGACGGCGAGCGCGAGCGGTGCGAGTCCCCGTTGCACGAAGACGACTCTATGCCACTTCCCGGGTGAGGCGCGCGGGCGATCGGCGTCGCCGGGCGGTTGGCGGGCTCGGCCATGGGTACGAACGGCGCTCTGAACGAGAGGTGAGCACCATGCCGCACGACCGCATCGCCGAACTCATCGCCCCGCTGCGGGTCCGTCCCGGCTCGAAGGTGCGCCTGCCGAGTGACTTCGACCCCGGGTACACCGGCGACCTCATCGACAAGGCGGCCGGGACCGAACTGTTGCAGCGCGGCGTCGCCATGCTCGCCGACTTCCAGTCGCGGCTCGCCGCGCAGCACACCAACGGGCTGCTCGTGGTGCTGCAGGCGCTCGACGCGGCCGGCAAGGACGGCACGATCCGGCACGTGATGAGCGGCGTCAATCCGCAGGGCGTGCGGGTGCACAGCTTCAAGGTGCCGTCGGCGGAGGAGCTCGACCACGACTTCCTGTGGCGGTACGCCACCCGCCTCCCGGCCCGCGGCGAGATCGCCATCTTCAACCGGTCGCACTACGAAGAGGTCCTCGTGGTGCGGGTGCATCCCGAGCTGCTCGACCGCCAGCGGCTGCCGTCGCAGGCCCGCACGGGCGCGGTGTGGCGGCGCCGGTTCCAGGCCATCAACGACTTCGAGCGGCACATCACCGACAGCGGATTCAGGATCGTGAAGCTGTTCCTCAACGTGTCCAAAGAGGAGCAGCGCAAGCGGCTGCTCGCCCGCATCGACCGCCCGGAGAAGAACTGGAAGTTCTCCGCCGCCGACCTCCGCGAGCGCGGGCACTGGCGCCAGTACCAGCAGGCCTACGCCGACATGCTGACGCACACCAGCACCGAGCACGCGCCGTGGCACGTGATCCCGGCCGACCACAAGTGGTTCTCCCGCATCGCCGCCGCGGCGGTCATCGTCAACGCGCTGGACGGGATCGACCCGCAGTACCCGGTCCTGGACACGCGGGCGCGCCGCGAACTCCAGGAAGTCCGCAGCGCGTTGGAAACTGGATGAGGTCAGACCGTCTGGCGTGTGGCGGCGCCGTTGGAGCCGAGCAGCGACGCCTTGGCCCGCTCGTACTCGCGGTCGGTCAGCACGCCGCGCTGCCGCAGGTCGGCGAGCTTCGCGAGCTCGTCGGCGCTGGAGGCGACCCGTGGTGTCGCGGGAGTCTCGGCAGCGGCCTCACGCACGTACTGCCGGAACTGGGCCTCGTGCTGCTGCGCGCGCTGCATGGCCCGGTCGTTCATCGACCGACCCCGGGCGATCAGGTAGGTCAGTGCGCCGATCCACGGCAGCACGATCAGGAATACGGTCCAGGCGGCCTTGCCCCAGCCGGACACGGTCGGATCCCGGAAGAGATCGGTGATGATGCTGACCATCAGCCAGATCCAGGCGAACACGAGCATGAACCACAGGGTCGACAGCACGACTTCGCCGAACGAGACGTCCATTGCCTACCTCCGAAGGCTTCTCACCCGGGGTTAGTCCCGGTCCCTTCAGCGTGAGCCGGTAGGGGGAAGAGTCCATCGCCCTCGGAGGGTGAACGGGGGCCGCGGCGGGACCGCGGCCCCCTGCGCGATCAGGCCGGGACCACCCATCGCTGGCTGGCCACGTTCGCGTATTCCCAGATGTGGATCTGCGTGCCGTCGGCGGAGGCGCCGCCGAGGGCGTCGAGGACCTTGCCGGACTGCGGGTTCAGGATCGAGCCGTTCGCCTGCGGCATCCAGACCTGGGAGCCGGTGCCGTTGCAGGTCCACAGCTGGACCTTGGTGCCGTTGGCGGTGCCGGCGTTGTCGACGTCGAGGCACTTGCCGAGCGCCTGGTACGTGTTGCCGACCCGGCTCCAGCGCTGCGCGTTGGTCCCGTTGCACGTCCACAGCTGGATCTTCGTGCCGTCGGCGGTGCCGGCGTTGTCGATGTCCAGGCACTTGCCGGCGATACCCGTGATCGGGCCGGCCGAGGTGCCGGTCTGCGAGTACACCTCCAGCTCGTACACGCGGGCGTAGGCGTCCGTGGTGGTGAACCGCACGTACCGGGCGGAGGCCGCGGCGAAGTTGTGCGTCGTGATGTTCGCCGTGTTGCCGGTGACGGTCGCGCGGGTCGTCCACGTGGTGCCGTCGGTGCTGGTCAGCAGGTTGAAGTTGCTGCTGTTCGCGACGTTCTCCCGGCCCGCGCCGGCGTGCCGGACGACGATCTGGCCGACCGTCTTGGCGGCGCCGAGGTCGACCTGCAGCCACTTGTTCGCGCTGTTGGAGCACCACTTGTCGGCGGTGCCGCCGGAGACGGTGCCGTTGACGGCCTTCGCCGGGCTCTCCGCCGCGATGCAGGAGCTGTCCGCGGTCGCGGCCGCGTTCAGCGCCAGGTTGGCGACGGTGGCGCCGCCCGGGATGGAGTTCAGCGTGTACCACGCCTCGGTGTTCCACAGCGACAGCCCGCTGCTCGAGCTGAACGGCCGCGGCGACCGCATGTGCACGACCCGGCCCGGCTTGCGCCCCGACACGGTCAGCGAGACCTTCTTGCCGTCCGCGGACAGGGTCGCGGCGGTGACGGTCAGGTTCTCCTCGTCGACCTTCGGGCCGCCGTAGGCGGAGGTCGGCTCGTACCGCCACTGCTTGAACTTGTACTTCGAGACGAGATCCGTCGCGGTCGCCGCGGACAGCGGCTGGGTGTACTCGATCTCGAACCCGGCGGCGGTGGCCCGCATCGCGAGCATGTCGAACACGGCGGTGCCGTTCGGGGTCAGCTTCTGCAGGCCGAAGAGCAGCTTGCCGGACTGGCCCCAGTTGCCGCCGGCGCCGAGCCCGCCGAGGTAGATCGCGCCGTCGGGGCCGATGTTCACCTCGGAGATGCCGGCCTCCAGGCCCTGCGTCATCCGGAACAGCGCGCCCTGGTACTCGCCGTTGACCTTCTCCAGATACGCGCGCTGCAGGCCGCCGTACGTGACGTCACCGATGAGCAGCTGGCCCGCGTACACGCCGGTGGGCATGACGATCGGAGTGCTCGGCGAGTTCGCGATCTCGTTCTGCGGCATGTACAGCACCGGCGGCGTGACGGCGTTGTAGTCGAACGGGCCGGCGGGGGTGTTGTAGTGGTTGAAGAAGCGGCCGGGCTTGATCTGCACCAGCTTCGACGAGGGCAGCCAGCCGCCCTGGTTGTCGGTGACGAACAGGCCGTTCTCCGGGCCCCAGCCGATGCCGTGCGGCGTGCGGAGGCCGCCGGCGACGTACTCCACGGCGCCGGTCGCCTTGTTCACCTTGATGGATGTGCCACGGTTGGCCACGGGCTGCGGGACGGTGCTCGCGCCGCCGTAGTCGATCGGCACCGACAGGCTCAGGTAGAAGTAGCCGTCGCGGTACAGCAGGCCGAACGCGAACTCGTGGAACGCGCCGCTGAACGGCCAGGTGGCGACGGTGTTGTACTGGTCGGCGACCTCGTCACCCGTGGTGTCGACGAGCGCGGTGAGCTTGCCCTTCTCGCTGACGTACACGATGCCGTCGACGATCTTGAGCCCCATCGGCTCCTTCAGGTTGCCGGCGAACTTCTTCCTGGTGACGTTGCCCGGGCTGGTCGCGCCGCCGGTGTTGCCGAGGATCCAGACCTCGCCGGCCTGCGACGTGCCGGACTGGTCGTTGCCGCCCCAGGTGCAGATGACGAGGCGCCCGTCGGGCAGCCAGTCCATGCCGGTGACCTTCGGCTCGAAGCCGCTCGGGCGCAGGTTCGTCAGCGTGAACCCGGGGTGCACCGAGGTCAGCGGCAGGCCGTCGCCGGGGGAGTCGCCGGCGCCCTCGCACTCCTTGCGGCCGGGCGCGGTCACCCGCACGACGCCGGCGTCGGTGCTGAGCACCGAGTTGGGCACGAGCACGAACGCCGACGAGCCGGGCGTCTTCCACTCGAGGGTGATCTGCTGCCCGCCGTCGCGCTCGAAGTGGTCGATGCGCAGCGCGTGGTAGCCGGTGGTGAGGGTGACGGTGCCCTCCTTCGGCGGCGTCGCGCCGTGCAGGCCGTCGTGGTTGATGACGGTGGCGCCGTCGATCGCCAGGCGGGAGCCGTCGTCGCTGCTGAGCCGGAACGTGTAGCTGCCGGCGGTGGCGATGTTGACGTTGGCGATGACCTGCGAGACGAAGAGGTTGTCGAATCCGAAGTCGGCCGGGGTGGTCCAGTTGATCGTCGGCATCAGCTTGTCGACGTTGGGGGTCTGGCCGGTCTTGAGGGTGCAGAGGGCGCTGAGCGGGGTCTGTACGTCGTAGACGCGCAGGGTCACCCCGGGCTCCTGCGCGGGGAGCGCGCTGGCGGGCGCGGCCCAGACTCCGATGGCGGCAACGGTAGCGGCGACAGTGGCGGCGGTGAGGAACCTGCGCACCATGCTTCCTCCTGAGGGGGTTGGAAGCGTCTCGATGGCGGTCGGGACGCGAAGCAGGCGGGCCTATCGACGCCGACGACTGGACCACCTCGCCGGAAGATTAGGCAGTTCCCATCGACATGTCCATACCTTTCGACGTTCTCAGCAAAAGTTTGTGACCTCGCTACAGAAGGCGACCGTTTTGCACCCGAAGCCCGCGTTAGCGGCCCGGGAGCGCTGGAAACCGTAGGCAGCGACAACCCCTCAAGATCCGGAGGTCGCGCCATGCGGTTCCGTCTTCGCGCCGCCCTGTCCCTCGCGGCCGGCACCGCGCTCGCCGGCGCCGGCGCCACCTCCTCCGCGTTCGCGGCCCCGCCGGCGGTCTCCGAGCAGGACCGGGCGTTCGCCACGGCGGTGGGGCGCGGCGGCGCGTTCGAGCTTGTGCCGACTGTTCCCGCTGTGCCGACCGTGCCCGCTGTGCCGACGGTCCCCGTTAATCCAACAGTGCCGGTAATTCCTACGGTGCCCGTGGTGCCGACCGTGCCCGTCGGGCCTACGGTGCCTGCCGGGTCCGCGGTGCCGGTCGGGCCGGCAGTGCCCAGAGGGCCGGTGCTTCCCACGTCGGCGGGTTGAGCGTCGAGGTCGCGCGTCACCCCCTTGGGAGGTGTCGCCGGGCCACGGGACCGCTAGCGTCGGTCCCGTGGCGACGCTGGTGTCCGTGAACGTCGGCCTGCCCAAGGACGTCGCGTGGCAGGGCCGCACCGTGCACACCGGCGTCTGGAAGGCGCCGGTCGACGGGCCCGTCATGCTGCGCCGGCTCAACCTCGACGGCGACGGCCAGGGCGACCTCGCGGGCCACGGCGGCGAGCAGCGGGCCGTCCTGGTCTACCAGCTCGCCTCCTACCGGTACTGGAGCGAACACCTCCGGCGCGACGACCTGACGCCCGGCATCTTCGGCGAGAACTTCACCGTCGACGGTCTGCCGGACGACGAGGTGTGCGTGGGGGACAGGTTCCGGGTCGGGGGCGCCGTCGTCGAGGTGACCCAGCCGCGGGTCACCTGCTACCGGGTCGGGCTGCGCCTCGGCGAGCCCCAACTGCCGGCCCTGCTCGTCGCGCATCACCGCCCCGGCTTCTACCTGCGGGTCATCGCCGAGGGCGAGGTCCGCGCCGGCGACGACATCGTGAAGGTCGCCGACGGTCCGGAGCGCGTCACCGTCGCGGCGGTCGACGCGCTGCTCTACCTGCCCGGCCACGACCGGGCCACCGCCGCCCGGGCACTGCGGATCGAGGCGCTCAGCCCCGGCTGGAAGGCCTCCCTGCAAGCCCTGCTCGACCAGCCCGGCGACGAAGGCAACGCGGGCCTCGCCGCGGTCGCGCCCCCGCCGGCCTGGCCCGGGTTCCGCCCGCTGCGGATCGCCGGCGTCGAGCGCGAGACCGCCGACGTCCTGTCGCTGCGGCTGGAAGCGCCCGACGGGAGCCCGCTGCCCGCCGCGGCAGCCGGCCAGTTCCTCACCCTGCGCCTGGCGGCCGGCCTGGTGCGCAGCTACTCGCTGTCCGGGGTGCCGGGCGGACCCTCGTACCGCGTCAGCGTGAAACTCGAGCCCGACGGCGCCGGCGGCCGCTACCTCCGCGACCACGCGCGGGCCGGTGCCACCGTCGACACCGCCGCACCCCGCGGCACGTTCACCCTCGACCGGTCGGACCGTCCGGTGCTGCTCGTCTCCGCGGGGATCGGCGCCACCCCGCTCCTCGCCATGCTCCACGACCTCGCCGCCCGCCACGACGGGCGCCCCGTCTGGTGGCTGCACGGCAGCCGGGACGGCGCCGCCCACGCGTTCGCCGCCGAGGTCCATGCGCTGCTCGGCGAGCTGCCGTCGGCGCGCGAGGTGATCTGCTACAGCCGCCCCCGCCCGCAGGACCTGCTCGGCGGCGCACGGGAGGGCCGCCTCGACGCGGCCGTCCTGCGCGGGCTGGACCTGCCGCCGTCGGCGGTCGCCTACGTCTGCGGGCCGGCCGGGTTCATGGACGACGTCACGACCGCCCTGTCCGCGGCCGGTGTCGCCGACATCCACCGCGAGCAGTTCACCTCCCTGGCGGCGGTGACGCCAGGTGTACGCGCGTCCGCGGCCGGACCGCCCCGGTCACGCCCGGGCCCCGGCTCAACCGTCACGTTCGCGCGCAGCGGCGTCACCGCGGGCTGGACCGGCAGCGACGGCACCCTGCTGGACCTCGCCGAGACCTGCCGCGTCCCGGTCCGCTGGTCCTGCCGGACCGGCGTCTGCCACACGTGCGAGACCGGCCTGCTGTCCGGCGATTTCGCCTCGAATCCGGAGCCCGTCGACCCGCCCGCCGGCGGCACCGTGCTCATCTGCTGCGCCCGCCCGCTGACCGACGTGGTCCTCGACCTCTAGCGACGAGCTCAGGAAACGGCCGGCCGTAGGTCCAGCATCATCAGCACCTTGTCGTAGCGGCGCTCGCCGACAGCGACGAAGCGGGGCAGCCGCCCGTACACCTGGAAATCCAACGACTGATAGAGGTGCAGCGCGTTGTGGTTGTCGCCGCGGGCGTCGAGCGTCAGGACCTCGATCCCGGCGCGGCGGGCGTCGTCGACCAGCGCCACGGTCAGCGCCCGGCCGATGCCCCGCCCGTGGACGTCGGCAGCGACCGCGATCTTCTGCAGGTCGGCGTTCGGGCGGTGGGTCGGCCGGGCGTACCGCAGCCAGTAGCCGAGCCCGACGAGCCGGTCGCCGTCGTACGCGGCCCGCAGCGCCCCGTCCCCGTCCGCCACCGCCGCCGCCACCCGCCCGAACAGCTCCGCGACCTCGTCCACGTCCGGCGGCTCGACCCACCCGAGCGCCGCTCCGCCGGCGACGAGCCCGGCGAGGATCCCGTGCGCCGCCGTGACGAACGCGTCGTCGACGACCGCGGGCCGGGTGCTCGGCTCAGCCACGGAACGCCAGCAGCACCTCGGCCGGCCCGGCACGGAACGCCCGGTTGGTCTCGTCGTGCCGGCCCGGCAGGGTCTCGATGAGCACGACGGCTCGCACTGGTGCAGACATGCGGCGGAGCCTAACCAGCCGCCCCGCGGGGCGGCCAGCCGGTTTCAGTGGACCAGGACGATCTTGCCGCGGGCGTGCCGGGTCTCGCTCAGCTCATGGGCGGCCGCGACCTCGGCGAGCGGGAACGCCGCCGCGACCGGCACCCGCAGGCGGCCTTCGGCGGCGGCCAGGACCGCGATCGGCAGCGCGTGCACGGCCAGCGGATCGGCGGTGCCGACGGTGTTGCGGGTGGCGTCCGCCGGGGCGCCGTGCGACAGGTGGACGCCGTGGGCCGCCGCGGTGAAGTCGGCGATCGTGACCACGCGGGCGGGGTCCCCGGCGATGGCGACGAGGTCGGGCAGCGCCCCGCCCGCGCAGTCGAACACCGCGTCCACACCGCCGGGCGCCAGGGCCCGGACCCGGTCGGGCAGGCCCGGGCCGTACGTCACCGGCTCGGCGCCGAGGGCGCGCAGGAAGTCGTGGTTGTGCGCGCTCGCGGTGCCGATGACGGTGGCGCCGCGGGCGGCGGCGAGCTGGACGGCGACGGTGCCCACCGCGCCCGCCGCGCCCTGCACGAGGAGCGTGTGGCCGGCGCCGACCGCGAGCCGGTCCAGGACCCGCACCGCCGTCTCGACGCTGCCCGCCGCGCCGCCCGCCTCCGCCCAGCTCCACGCGGCCGGCTTCGGCGCCCAGGCGGTCAGGACGGCGTGGTCGGCGTTGGCGCCGCGGGTCGTCATGCTCACCATGCCGAAGACCTCGTCGCCGGCCCGCACGCCGGTGACGCCGGCCCCGACCTCGTCGACCACGCCCGCCGCGTCGAAGCCGGTCCGGCACGGGAACGTCGTCGGCACCATGTCCCGCCAGCGCCCGGAGCGGATGGTCACCTCCCCGGGCGAGATCCCGGAGGCCCGCACGGCGATCCGGACCTCGCCGGGCCCGGCGTGTGGCGCCTCGACCTCGGTGACGTGGACGACGTGGGGCGGCCCGTACTGGGTGAACTGCACTGCTCGCATGCCGCCCGACGGTAACGGACCACCCCGTCCGTTTCGTTAAAGTGAGAGCGGTGACGGTACAAGTGAAAGCCCGGCTGCGGTCGGACGCCCGCGACAACCGGGGCCGCATCCTCGCCGTCGCCCGCCTCGCGTTCGCCGCCGACGGGCTCGACGTGCCGATCCGCGAGATCGCCCGGCGCGCCGAGGTCGGGCCCGCCACGGTCTACCGGCACTTCCAGACGAAGGAGGCGCTGCTGACCGAGGCGTTCGCGGAGCAGATGACGACGTGCTCCGCGGTCGTGGCGGAAGGGCTGGCGGCGGCCGACCCGTGGCGCGGCTTCTGCCACGTGATCGAGCGGCTCATGGAGCTGCACGCGCTCGACCGCGGCTTCGCCCGGGCGTTCACGTCGGCGCTGCCGGCGTCGGCCGGCCTCGCCGCCGACCGCGACCGCACCCTGCGGCTGCTGCTGGACCTCGTCGCGCGGGCGAAGGCGGCGGGCCGGCTGCGCCGGGACTTCGTCCTCGAGGACGTCAGCCTCGCCCTGATGGCGAACGAGGGCATCCGGGCCGCCACGCCCGAGCTGCGGGTCGCGGCGTCGCGCCGGTTCGCGGCCCTGATGCTCCAGTCGTTCCAGGCGGACCCGGTCGCGGCGCCGCTGCCGCCACCCGTCAGGTTGCCGCTGTCCCGATAATGGCTCCATGGGGGAGCGGTGGGGCGCGGCCGTCGGATGGGCGCTGGCGGTGGGTGGCGTGCTCGGCTTCGCCTCGTTCGCCGCGGACCTGCTCGACGGCGACCTGCGGACGGTGCTGCAGCTGGCGGCCAGCACCGGGTTCGCGTGGGGGTACGCCGCGTTCGTCGCGGCCTTCCCGGCCCGGTCCATGCGCACCGCCGTCGCCGCGGCGGTCGTCGTCCTGGCCACGGCGACGGTCGCCTATTACGCCCTGAACCTCGCCTCGGACCGCTGGCGCGCGCAGGGCCTCCTGCCGGTGCTGACGGCGATGGCGTACTGGCTGCTGCTGTCCGTCGTGGGCGGGACGGTGCTCGGCGCGCTCGCCCACCTGGTGCGGTCCGACCGGCCCCCGGTGGCCGCGACCGCCGCCGGGCTGGCCTGCGGCCTTCTCGCGGGCGCCGGCATCCAGATCGTCGCCGATCACTTCGTCACCGGAGACTTCGGCGGGATGGCCCTGGCCGAAGGCTTCGCGCAGGCCTTCGCCGGCGTCGCGGTCACGGTGTGGATGTTCGGCCGCCGCCGGGGCCCCCGGGCATGGCCGAGGTTCGCCGTTGTCGCCGTCGTCGCCTGTACTGCCGCGGCCGCCGCCTGGGACGCCGTCGAGTCCGTCCAGGTCGCCGGCTTCTGACCCCTGTTCTTGTGAGCCGGAAGACTTCTTGTCGTCAGAGCGGCAAGAAGCCTTCCGGATCATGCCGGACGGACGGGTGGCTCAGCCACGCACCGATGCGCTGACGTTGAAGTCGGCGCGGAGCAGGTCCTCGTCCCTCGACGACGTCCCGACCAGCAGCTCGAAGGCGCCCGGTTCGACCACCCGTACACCTGCCGCGTTGACGAACGTGCAGGAGGCGACCGGCAGCTCGACGGTCACGTCACGCCGCTCGCCCGGGGCCACGTGCACCTGGGTGTAGGCCTTCAGCTCCTTGTCCGCCCAGGTCGCCGACGTGATGGTGTCGCTGACGTAGACCTGCACCGTCTCCAGCGCCGGGCGGGTGCCGGTGTTGTGGAGGGTCACGGTGGCCCGCAGCGTGTCGGCGGCGGTCACCTCGGTCTGCTCGATGCGCAGGTCGGTGTACTCGACGGTGGTGTAGCTCAGGCCCTGCCCGAACGCGAACGCCGGGCGCTGCGTCAGGTCGGCGTAGCGGCTGCCGTGCTGGCCGCGGACCTGGTTGTAGTACGTCGGCTGCTGGCCCGAGTGCTGGGCGAAGGAGATCGGCAGGCGGCCGGTCGGCTCGATGCCGCCGAGCAGCAGCTCCCCGATCGCCTGGCCGCCGCGCATGCCCGGGTTGGCCGCGAAGATGATCGCGGCCGCGTTGAGCGCCGACGGCGGCAGCACGAGCGGCTTCGAGCTCATGAGGACCACGATCAGCGGCGTGCCGGTGGCGGCGAGCGCGTCGAGCAGGGCGACCTGCCCGCCGATGAGCTCCAGGGTGGCGGTCGACTTGCCCTCGCCGACGAGCTCGATGTGGTCGCCGACGACCGCGACCACGTAGTCGGCCGTCTCGGCGAGCGCGACCGCCTCGGCGATCATGGCCGGGTCGGGCGCGCACGGGTGCACGACGTGCGGGCGGGGCTGGCCGTCGGGGAAGAACTCGCCCTCCGGGTCGGGGCCGACGGTGAGGATGTCGGCGCCGCGGGCGGTGGTGACGGTCCAGCCCTCGGGCACGGCGGCGCGCACGCCGTCGAGCACGGTCTGGGTCAGCTCGCGCGGGTGGCCGTCGGGCAGCCACTCGGTCTGCCCGGACGCGCCGGCCCAGTCGCCGAGCTGCGCGTGCTGGTCGTCGGCGTTGGGTCCGACCACGGCGACGGTCTTCCCCGCGCCGGACATCGGCAGCGTGCCGTCGTTGCGCAGCAGCACCAGGCTGCGGCGGGCGATCTCCAGGTTGACCGCGGCGTGCGGGCCGCACCCGATCACGGCCGCCTGCCGGTCCGGGTCGGGGTGGCGCGGCTGCTCGAACAGGCCGAGCTCGAACTTCAGCGTCAGGATCCGGCGTACGGCCTGGTCGATGTCCGACTCGTCGAGCATGCCCTTGGTGACCGCGTCCTGAGCGCCCTCGAAGAAGCCCGGCGTGGTCATCACCATGTCGTTGCCGGCCTTGACGGCGGCGGCCGAAGCGGAGGCGTAGTCGACGTGGATCCGCTGCTCCCACACCATCCGGCCGACGTTGTCCCAGTCGGTGACGAGGGTGCCGGTGTAGCCCCACTCGCCGCGCAGGACGTCGTCGAGCAGCCAGCTGTTCACGGTGATCGGCACGCCGTCCATCGACTGGTAGCCGAGCATGAACGTGCGGCAGCCCTCCCGGGCGACCCGCTCGAACGGCGGCAGGAACCACGAGCGCAGCTTGCGCGGCGACAGGTCGGCCTCGCTGGCGTCGCGGCCGCCCTGCGTCTCGGAGTAGCCGGCGAAGTGCTTCGCGGTGGCCAGGATCGCGGTCGGGTCGGCCAGGCCGTCGCCCTGGTAGCCGCGGACCATCGCGGAGGCGAACTCGCCGATGAGGAACGGGTCCTCGCCGAACGTCTCGCTGATCCGGCCCCACCGCAGGTCGCGGGCGATGCACAGGACGGGGGAGAAGGTCCAGTGGATGCCGGTGGCGGCGACCTCCACGGCGGTCACGCGGGCGACCCGCTCCACGAGCTCCGGGTCCCAGGACGCGGCCATGCCGAGCTGGGTCGGGAAGATCGTGGCGCCGATCCAGAACGAGTGGCCGTGGATGCAGTCCTCGGCGACCAGCAGCGGGATGCGCAGGCGGGTCTTCTCCACGAGCGCTGTCGCCTCCAGGACGCGCTCCGGGGAGGCGTGCAGGATCGAGCCGGCGTGCATGTCCTCGACGAGGTGGCGGACGCCGTCGCGCGCGTTGAGCTGCAGCATCTGCCCTACCTTCTCGGGCAGCGTCATGCGGGCGAGCAGGTCGGCGACGCGCTCGGCGACGGCGAGGGAAGGGTCGAGGTAGGGCAGAGGGGCTGGCACGGAGTTCCTTTCACGCTGGTCCGCACAGAACGATACGCGGGAGAGCGCTCTCTGGAGAACCCCCAGGCTCGGGGCATTACGGAGCGTGTCCTGGGTCACAATGCGTAGCACGGCTACCTATGCAAGCATCGACGCATGGGGAAGTCTGTCGCCGGCGCCGTCTCGGGCCGCCGGATCAAGTACGTCTTCGTGATTTTCTGGCTGGCCGTCGCGGCCTTCGCCGGCCCGCTCGCGGGCAAGCTGACCGATGTCGAGCGCAACGACGCCAAGTCCTGGCTGCCCGGCGGAGCCGAGTCCGTGCAGGTCATCGACGTGCAGTCGAGCTTCGCCTCGCCGGACACGGTCCCGGCGATCGTGGTGTACGAGCGTGACTCCGGCCTGACCGACGGTGACCGGGCCAAGATGGCCGCCGATGCGGCGGCGTTCGGCCGCATCCCTTCGCTCGACGGCACCGTCACCGGACCGATCCCGACCAAGGACGGGCAGGCGGCCCAGATCGTCGTGCCGCTCAACCTCGGGGCCGACGGCTGGTCGAAGGCCGGCACGCTCGTGGACCAGCTGCGCGACACCGCCAAGCAGGGCGCCGACGGGCTGACCGTGCACGTCACCGGCCCCGCCGGCAACGCCGCCGACTCCAGCGCCGCGTTCGAGGGCATCGACAGCAGCCTACTGCTCGGCACGATCGCCGTCGTCGTGGTCATCCTGCTCATCACGTACCGCAGCCCGCTGCTGTGGCTCCTGCCGGTGATCTCCTCCGGCGTGGCGCTCATCGCCGCCCAGGCCGTCATCTACCTGCTCGCCAAGCACGCCGACCTGGTCGTGAACGCGCAGAGTGCCGGCATCCTCACCGTCCTGGTCTTCGGCGCCGGCACCGACTACGCGTTGCTGCTGATCGCGCGGTACCGCGAAGAGCTGCGCCGCCACGAGGACCGCCACGAGGCGATGGCGGAGGCGCTGCACCGCTCCGGGCCGGCGATCATCGCCAGCGCCGCCACGGTCGTGCTCGGCATGCTGTGCCTGTTCTTCGCCGAGACCAACTCGACCAGCGGCCTCGGCCCGGTCGCCGCGATCGGCATCGCGGTCGGCCTCGCCGTCATGCTGACCCTGCTGCCCGTGCTCCTCACGATCTGCGGCCGGTGGATCTTCTGGCCGCTGCGCCCGAAGGCCGGCTCCGTCGAACCGACCGCGACCGGCCTGTGGGCCCGCGTCGGCGACCGCATCGCCCGCCGCCCGCGCGGTGTCTGGATCGTGACCGCGCTGGTACTGGCCGTCGCCACGATCGGCGTCGTCCAGCTGGACGCCACCGGGCTCACCAACAAGGAGTCGTTCCGCGGCACGCAGGACTCGATCGTCGGCGAGGAGGTCCTGGCCCGGCACAGCGCCGGCGCCGCGGGCAGCCCCGTCGTCGTCATCGGTGCCGCCGCCGCAGCGCCGTCGCTGCGGGCCGCGTTCGCCGGTGTGGCCGGCGTCGAGTCCGTCAGCGAGCCGCTCACCCGCGGTTCCTACGCCTACCTCACCGGCACCCTCGTCGACCAGGCCGACAGCCAGGCGGCCTACGACACCGTGGACCGGGTCCGTGCCGCGGTGCACGCCGTCCCCGGCGCCGAGGCGAAGGTCGGCGGCACCACCGCCGTCAACCTCGACGTGCAGCGCGCCGCCACGCACGACCGCAACCTGATCATCCCGATCGTCCTCGCGGTGGTGCTGCTCATCCTGATCCTGCTGCTGCGCTCGGTGCTCGCCCCGGTCATCCTCATGGCGACCGTCGTGCTGTCGTTCGGCGCCGCCCTCGGCGTCAGCGCGCTGGTCTTCAAGCACGTCTTCGGCTTCGGCGGCGCGGACTCGTCGCTTCCGCTGTTCGTCTTCGTGTTCCTGGTCGCGCTCGGGATCGACTACAACATCTTCCTGATGACCCGCGTCCGCGAGGAGGCCGTCAAGCACGGCACCCGCCGCGCGGCACTGATCGGGCTCTCGGCCACCGGGGGCGTCATCACCTCGGCCGGCCTGGTCCTCGCCGGCACGTTCGCCGTCCTGGCCACGCTGCCGCTGACCGCCTTCGCCGAGATCGGCTTCGCGGTGGCGTTCGGGGTGCTCCTCGACACGATCGTCGTGCGGTCCGTGCTCGTCACCGCACTGAACCTCGACGTCGGCGAACGCATGTGGTGGCCCAGCGCCCTCGGCCGGACCACCAGACCCTCACTCGAGAAAGAGCGAGTGGCCGTCTAGAGGATGGGTCGCCCGTCCCGGTACGGACCGCTGACAGGCTCTTCCTCAGTCATCCAGAGGTCGTCGTCGTAATCGCGTTCGTCGTGCGACAGCATCCGTGCTCCCTCCTTTTGTGCAGGGATCGATGTACCCCTGACGGGTGAGCCCCAAACCCGTCAGGGGTAGATCCGTATGATCCGCCGCCGTGAGGTCCGTCACCACCGTCTTCCTGCCGCCCCCTTCGCGCCCGCACTGTCGGCGGCGCTCGCCCCGTACGACCTGAACAACTACGCCCACGAACCGTTCGACCCGGCCGCCGGCTGGGACTCGTGGACGCTCCCGTCGAGCGACGCCCTGCCGCTGCGCCGCTGGCGGCGGCGCGACCCGGCGGTCGTCCGCCTCGCACCCGTGGGTGTCGTCGCCGCCGCCCCCAAGCGCCTCGTCGACTTCGACGAGCTGCGCGCCGCCGCGGGCCGAGAGGCATTCGGCGCCTGGGACGCGTGGGCGAAGGTCGTCCGCATCCACCCGACGGCGCTGCCCCGCACCCACTTCACCGAACAGTCCGAGTTCCTGCTCCAACCGGCGATCCAGGAGGTCGCCCAGGCCGCCGTGACGCAGCGTCACCGGCACTTCACCTTCTCGGTCCTGCTGGCCGACCCGGTCACGCACTTCGGCGAGGCCCGCGCCGCCTTCATCGCCCGCGTCTCCTGCCACGCGTAGTCCCCACCCGCAGATTCTTGTGAGGGTCACGCTGTCACAGTCGGCCTGCCCGCTGTCTCTCATCTTGGTAGAGCGGCCCGCCAGGTGGCCGCGCCGACGAACGCAGGAGCGGATACGTGTCTACTGAGCAGCCTCGGGTGCTGGAGCTGGTCGTGTTCAAGCTGAGGGACGGGGTGACGCGCGAGGATCTCCTGGCGACGGCCGACGGTGTCACGCACTGGGCGCGGCGCCAGCCCTGCTTCGTCTCGCGGGATCTGTCCTACTCGCCTGAGCAGGACAAGTGGATCGACGTGGTGTACTGGGCGAGCCTGGAGCACGCGCACACCGCCGCCGTGGCGGCGCAGACCTCGACGGATTGCGCACCGATGTTCGGCCTGATCGACATGGACTCCGTCGAGATGTTGCATGGCGAGTCGGCCATCGCGCCGGCCGTGGCCATCGCGCCGGCTGTGGCCTGATCGCCGACCACGCCTGGCCGCGGGGCGGCGGCGATCACCGCCCCGCGGCCCACTTGACGGAAGGACAGCAGCTGATGAGTGGCGACGTCGTGCCGGCGACCGGCCCCGATCTGGACGAACTCACCACTCTGGCGCTCGCGGCACGAGACGGCGACCGCCAGTCCCTGGAGGAACTGTGCCGCGCCATCCAGCAGCCGATGTACCGGCTCGCGCGGCGTGGCCCTACCGATCGCCACCAGCACCCTCGAGGCGGCCGCCCGGGAACTCGACACCGCGGTCGCGGTCGCCGAGGTCTACCGTTCCGACCCCGCCTTTGCCGCGCCACCGACGGTCTGGGCCGGGCTGGCCCAGACCCTGCCCACCCTGCTGGAGGCCTGATCGATGTCGACCTCGGATCAGGCGACCGCCCAGCTGGAAGAACTCCTCTCGGCCGCCGCGTCGGACGGCACCAGGCAGCACTGGGACCGCTACCTCAAGGGGACGGCTCAGTTTCGCGGCACGCCGATGGGCGCCGTCCGCGCCGCGGTGAACCAGGTATGGCACGGGCACGGTCTGCGCGACGAGCCGCTGTCGCGGTCGCTCACGCTGGCACAACGCTGGTTCACCCACGCCATGACCGAAGACAAGCTGGCCGCTGTCCTGCTGATCGCTGAACACCTCACCAGCCGTCTGGAACTCCGCCACGCCGATGCGCTGGCCTGGCCGCTGGAACATGGACACATCAGCGACTGGAACGTCTGCGACTGGTACGCGACCAAGGCGCTGCACGCCTTCCTCACCGCGGACAAGCAATCACAGCGCTCGCGTGCCGAGGCGGTGGCGTCCTGGGCGAACGCACCGGGCCTGTGGCAGCGACGGGCGGCGGTGGTCGCGTTCGTGAAGCTTGCCGCCACGTCACCGGCGCCCTTCGACGGCTTCACCGACCTGGTCATCGAAGCGTGCGCGGCGAA
The DNA here is from genome assembly GCF_040674675.1 of Dactylosporangium sp. NPDC049742. Taxonomy (NCBI): domain Bacteria; kingdom Bacillati; phylum Actinomycetota; class Actinomycetes; order Micromonosporales; family Micromonosporaceae; genus Dactylosporangium; species Dactylosporangium sp. NPDC049742. The sequence goes on from NZ_JBFANF010000008.1 coordinate 35,817, forward strand.
CCTCGTCAGCAGCGACCGGTTCGCGCACACCGGACCCGGATGGGTGCTGCGAGAGCTGTCCCGCCATGAGCCCGATCGGGTGGAGACCTTCGTCCGGGAGCACCCGGAACTGTCGCCCGAAGCGGTCCGGATGGCAACGGCACGGCCCGCAGCCACAGTGGCACCGCGATGACCGCATGAGGCCAGGACCGTACCGCCGACGCTGACCACGCTGACCTCGTTTGTGGGTGGGCGCCGGTCAGCGGGCCCGGTCGTAGACGAGGGCGAGGGTGCCGTGTTCGCCCGCCGCCTGGCTGGTCAGGGACCACTGGCCGGCGGGCAGGCCGTCGTCGAACAGGCGCGGGCCGCCGCCGAGGAAGACCGGGAAGATGGTGAGCGCCAGGCGGTCGACCAGGTCGGCGGCGAGGAGGGCCTTGATGACGCTGGCGCTGGACAGCACGAGGATGTCGCCGCCGTCGGTGGCCTTCAGGTCCGCGGCCACCTCGGCGGTGGGCTTGTCGACGACCGTGGTGCGCTCCCATGGTGCCTCGCGCAGCGTCGAGGACAGCACGACCTTGTCGGCGTCGACGAGCCACTTCGCGAAGCCCTCGTCGCGCGGGTCGGCGCCCTCCATGTCGATGACCGTGGGCCAGAAGCCGAGGAAGCCTTCAGCGTTGACCCGGCCGAGGAGCGCCGTCGTCGCCGGCTCCCACAGCTTCGTCAGGTGGTCGCGGGCGACGTCGGTGATCGCATACGGCATGACCCAGCGCATGTCGACGGGGTTGTCGGGCGCGGCGTAGCGGCCGTCGAGGGACAGGCTCATGTTGGTGACGATCCGGCGGGTCATTCGGTGCTCCTTGTGTCGATGGCGGTGGTGAGTTTGTCGAGGCTCTGGCCATAGCCGAGCTCGATGCCGGCGATGAAGTCGGCGGAGTCGACGGTGCTGCCGGTGATGCGGTAGTGCACGTCGAGGTCGGTGCCGGTCTCGGACGGTCGTAAGTCCATGTCGACGTGCGAGGTGAACGCGACCCCGCCGTCGGGCAGCAACGGCGACAGCCGGTAGGAGAGGCGCTCGCCGGGACGCACGTCCTCCACGACACCCTCCGCGCGGCCCACGACCGTGTCGGTGCCGTCGGCGTCCTCGGCGTCGCGGTACTCCAGGACGAGCCGCCCGCCCGGCCGCGTCTCGATGACGAGGCCGGAGACCCGCAGGCCGTCGGGTGCCAGCCAGTCGCTGAGCAGCTCCGGGTCGGTCAGGTGGCTCCAGACGAGGTCGGGGCCGCCGCGCAGGGCCCGGGCGAACCGGAACTCGCGCCCGTCCGCCCACCCGGACGCGCCGGCGGCGGACCGCTCGGCGAGCACGCTGCGCACGTGACGCTCGAACAGTGAGTCGACGCCGCTGACGAGGTCCGCGGCATCGGCGAGGCCGTCCAGCACCACCGCCAGGTCGCGCAGCGGGGTGCTCAGCAACGCGTACATGCGGCGCTGCCCGGACCGCAGCGAGGTCACGACGCCCGCTCGCTCGAGTGTCTGCAGGTGCTTCGTGGTCTGCGGCTGCCGCGCCCCGGTGAGCTGGGCGAGGACCCCGACGGACCGGGGGCGCTCGGCCAGCAGGCTGATCAGCCGCCAGCGCGCCGGGTCCGCGAGCGCGGCAAGGAGTGCTTCCATGCCGCAAAGTATGCTCCACGGAGAATATTCTTGTCAAGGAATAACTCGGTCGATCCTCGGGCGAGCGGTGGGGAGTTTTTTGTCGTACCCCTGTGCGAGGGTGAGGGCGTGAAGGTGGAGTTCGAGGCGCAGCTGTGGGCATGGGACGCCCGGCGCATGGACACGTGGGTGTTCGTGACGCTGCCGGTCGACGAGTCGGAGGACATCCGTGACCTGACCGGCTCGGTGAAGCGGGGCTTCGGGTCGCTGCGGGTGCGGGTGAGCATCGGCGGCACGACCTGGAAGACGTCGATCTTCCCGGGCAGCGGCGGCGGCCCCTACGTTCTGCCGGTCAAGGGCCCGGTCCGCAAGGCCGAGTCCCTCGACGTCGGCGACACGGCCGCGGTGACCGTGGAGCTCCTCGATGTCTGACCTGACTAATCCGGGCGTGGCTGCCCCTCGCTCGACGCCGTGCCGCCGTCCTCGTGCGGAGTGCGACCGAGGCTCTGCGCTCCGGGGGCCTGGTCGCCGTCGACGCGGACCCCGGGGTCCCGCCGCGGCGGCGGCGCGTTCGGCGGGGTGAGCGCGGAGCCCTCGGCCGGCTGCGAGGTGATCGGGCGCGCGCAGCGACGACGATGACGCCGCCGGACTCCAGGTTTCTCGGACGAGCTGCGCCGCCGCTTTGTGGACCCGGCCAGGCCGTTGTCGTCGCAGCGCCGGCACCGGTGCGGTCCGGTGCGGTCTGTGCGGTGCGTGCGGTCCGGTCCGGCCCGGTGCGGTGCGGTCTGTGCGGTCCGGTGCGGTCCGGCCCGGTGCGGTCCGGCCCGGTGCGGTCCGGCCCGGCGCGGTCCGGCCCGGCGCGGTCCGTGCGGTGTGGTGCGTGCGGTGCGGCCCGGTCCGGTGCGGTCCGGCTTGGTCCGGCTCGGAGCCGTCTGGGCTGGCGCCATCTGACCCCGCGCTGTCCGGTCCGGTGCCGCTCGGTCCGGCGACGGCCGACGAGGCGGTGGCGGTCGACGAAGCGGCGGTGGTCGACGAGACGGCGGCGATGGGCCGCGGCCTGCAGGCGTTCCGATGGCCGCCGGAGGACTGCTCGCCCCGCCGGCGTTGCGGCCCCGCTACCTCCAGGGGTGCGGTAGCCGCTCGCCGCGGGACTTCCCCATGGTCGACGGCACGGGTTTGGGCGTGGTTCAGGCGGACGGCTCGTAGTGCGTCACGGCGATGGCGCCGTCCACGAGGGTGGAGGTGACGGTGCGCAGGTTGAGGCGCTGCTTCGGCTCGGCGAACAGGCGGCGGCCGCCGCCGAGGACGACCGGGTGCACCGCCACGTGGTACTCGTCGATGAGGCCGTGGTCCGTCAGGGCGGCGGCGAGCGACGCGCCGCCGGTCAGCAGGAGGTCGGCGCCGGGCTCCGCCTTGAGCGCGAGCACCTCGTCGCGCAGTCTGTCGCTGATGACGCGGCTGGTCCACGCGTCGCCTTCGAACGTCCGGGAGAAGACGATCTTCGGGGTCGCGCGCCAGAACGGGGCGAAGGCGGTGACGTGCGGGTCGTCCGTCATCGACTCCGCGTCGGGCCAGAAGCCGACCATCATCTCCCACACGGGCCGCCCGAAGAGCAGCGTGTCGACCCGCTGGTCGAGGCTTTCGGAGTACGCCGACAGCCCCGGACCCATGGTCGGCCAGTCGAACTCCCCGTTCGGCCCGTCGATGAAGCCGTCGACCGACGTGTGCACCCAGTAGATGATCTTCCGCATGGCTCGCTCCTCCTTGTGTACTGACGCTGTCACCTGGAGGTCGGGGCGCGCAGGCCAAGCTCGACATCACCATCATGTGACGCGCGACACAGGGTGCATCGAGCGAGCGGTCCGGCGTCAGCTCTGCGACGATGCGGTGTGCTGATCGTCGTGTCTGGACTGCCGGGGACCGGGAAGAGTGCCGTGGCCACGGGGGTTGCCGCCAGGCTGGGCGCGGTGCAGCTGTCCATCGACGAGGCCGAGGACGCGATGCTCGGCGCCGGACTGCCCGCGGGGTGGGAGACGGGCGTCGCGGCGTACGAGGTGACCAGGGCGTTCGCCGAGCAGAACCTGACGCTGGGCCGGATCGTCGTGGTCGACGCCGTCAACGACAGCGAACCCGCCCGGCAGACGTGGCGCGGTGCGGCGGCGCGGGCCGGGTCGGGGCTGCGGTTCGTGGTGCTCACGTGCTCGGACCGGCGGGAGCACCGCCGGCGTCTGGAAGGCCGGCGGCGGGGGATGCGGCACCTGCCGGAGCCGACTTGGGCGCACGTCGAGGCGCTCGCGTACGCGCCGTGGACGGATCCGCACCTCGCGGTCGACACCGTCGCGCCGCTGGACACGGTGGTCGAGGCGGTGCTCGGGTTCAGTCGAGGATGACGAACTGGTAGCCGCGGGCCTGCAGCGCGGGGATGACGGTCTCCAGCGCGGCGCAGGTCTGGGCGCGGTCGCCGCCGCCGTCGTGGCAGAGCAGGATCTGGCCCGGGCGGGCGGCGAGAAGGTGGTCGGTGATGGAACGGGTGCCGGGCTGGGTCCAGTCGCGGGGGTCGTTGGTCCAGTTGATGGGCAGCATCCGGGCCTGCGCCGCGGCGGCGAGGACGGCGGGGGAGACGGCACCGCCGGGGGATCGGAAGATGGTCGGCAGCTTGCCGGTGGTCGAGTAGATCTTGTCCTGCGCCCGGTCGATTTCCTGTTGTACGCGGCCCGGGTCGAACTGGGCGAGCTTCGCCGGGTGGCTCCACGTGTGGTTGGCGACGTGGTGGCCCGCGGCGACGAGGTCCTTGGCGACGTTCTCGTGGCCGAGGACCTGGTTGCCGATGAGGCAGAAGAGGGCCGGCACGTGGTAGCGGTCCAGCAGCCGGAGCACCTTCGGCGTCCACCTGGGGTGCGGGCCGTCGTCGATGGTCAGGGCCACCGCGTTCGCCGGGAAGGGCGGGCCGGGCACCAGCTTGCGGTACTCCTCCAGCGTGAACACCGGCCGGTCCAGCGGCGGCATCGGCGGCGATGAGGGCGACGGTGCCGGGGGCGAGGGTCGCGTGGAGGCGGCGGCAGCCCCGGGGACGGACTGGGGGCCGTGGTGCGGAGCCGGAGTGAGCGGCGGACCCGCCGAGCCGCCCGCGACGAGGGCCGTGCCGGTCGCGGCGAGCCCGGCGCCGAGCAGGCGTCTGCGGGACGGTCCGGTCACAGCGGTCACCTCCGGTGCATGATCACGTCACACCGACGCACTGTTCTTGACGCGATCGGCCCGCAAAGGGTTGCACACCAGGGACGCGTGGGGTGTCAGCGGTCCGCGTCGAGGCGGTAGTGGCGCTGGAGCAGGACGGCCACGGTCATGAGGGCGGCCGGGACGAGGGCGAAACCGTAGCGGACCGCGGCGAGGGCCGCCGGCGTCTGGGTGACGTGCTCGCCGGCGGCGCTGGCCGCGAAGCCGCCGAGGGCGAGGCAGGCCGCGTACACATAAGGCCCCAGCGCGCCGCCGGTCGCCTCCGCCGCGGTCCAGACACCGGTGTAGCCGCCCGCGCGGGTGGTGCCGTCGGGGCCGGAGGCGGCGATGACGTCGGGGAGCATCGAGAAGGGCAGCAGCTGCATGGCGGCGAACGCGACGCCCAGGACCGCGACCGCCGCGACGATCAGGGGCAGGCCCGCGGCGCCGCCGAGGGCGAGCACGAGGGAGCCGGCGACGAACGCGGCCTGGGCGACGAGCAGGCCGCGCTGCTTGCCGATCCGGCGGGCGACGGCCACCCAGACCGGCGTGGCGAGGATCGCCGGGGCGACGAACGCGGCGACGAGGACGGTGGTGAGCTTGGGGCGGCCCAGCTCGTACTCCGCGAAGTAGGGCACGGCGGCGAGGACCAGGTGCGTCGTGGTCGACATCGCCAGGTAGGACGCGACCAGGGTGCGGAACTGCCGGTCCCGCAGCGAGGCCAGCAGTCCGTGCCGTGTGCCCGCGGCAGGCTGTACCGGAGCCGCTGCCGAAAGTCGTCGGACGCCGAGGATGCCGACCAGCATCGCGGCGAACATGGCGACACCGAGCAGCAGGCCCATCCAGGCGTACCCGAGCTGGGCGGCGAGCAAGGGGGCGGCCACGCCGCTGAGCAGGATGCCGACGGTGAGGACCACCATGCGGAAGCCCATCAGGCGGGTGCGCTCGTGGTAGTCGATGCTCAGATCCGCGGGAGTGGCAAGGTAGGGGACCTGGTACGCGGCGAAGAGGAGGTTGCCGGCGATGAACGCGACCGCGACCCACAGCCCCGCCGGAGCGCCGCGCAGGCCGGGGACCGCGAAGAGCGCGGCGAACGCGACGGCGAGCGCGCTGCCGGCCAGCATGAGCCGGCGCCGGTGGCCGCGGCGGGCCAGGTCGGCGTCGGAGAGCCGGCCGACCCACGGGTGCAGGACGACGTCGAGGATCTTGGGTGCGAGCAGGACGAACCCCGCGAGCAGCGGCGCGACGGCGAGGACTTCGGTGAGGAAGTACAGCAGGAGCAGGCCGGGCACGGTGACCCACACGCCCATGCCGACGGAGCCGGTCGCGAACGGGATGAGACCGCGCAGCGGCAGCCGGACGTTCGACATGAACCACGCTCCCGTAATCCAACGTGCGATGGATAATAGGGGACGATGGACGATCTGAACAGCACGCGCCGGCGCCCCGGACGGCCCCGCGCGGCAGACATGGCAGGCACCCGTGAGGTGATCGTGCGGGCGGCGACCAAGCTGTTCGCGCGCCACGGGTTCGACGCGGTGAGCGTCCGGTCGGTGGCGGAGGCGGCGGGCGTCGACGTCGCCACGGTCCACCACCACGCCGGTAGCAAGGCCGCGCTCTACCAGGCGTGCTTCGCGGCGGTCTTCGAGGCCGAGCGCAGCGCCCTGGAGCCGGTCATCAAGGGCGCCTACGACATGCAGGGGCTGCACCGCGTCCTCGACGCGTTCGTCGACTTCCTGCAGGAGCGGCCCGAGACCACCGGCCTGTGGCTGCGCCGGTGGCTGGACCCAGACCGGCACGCGGGCGTCGACGAGCGGTATTCGGCGCCGCTGTATGAGCAGGTGCAGGCGGTCCTGGCCGCCGCGCACCGGGCCGGGGTGCTGCACGAGCCGCAGCCGCACCTCGCGGTGCGCAGCCTCATCTGGGCCGTGCACGCCCACACGGTGACGGCGCTGCACGACGAGGTCACCGAGGACTCCCGGTTCGCGCTGCGGGCGTTCGTGCACCGCTGGCTGGACCGCATGTACGGGCAGCCTTGACGCCTCCGGTGACCGGCGCGCAGAATCCAACGCGTGTTGGAATACAGGGTGGTGGTCATCGGCGCCGGGCCGGCCGGGCTCGCCACGCTCAAGGCCCTCGCTGACGCGCGGGTGCCGGCGATCTGCTTCGACGCCGGTGACCGGCCCGGCGGGCTGTGGGTGCTCGGCGGCCCGCACTCGTCGGCGTACCGGACGCTGCACCTCAACACCAGCCGCACCCGCACCGAGTTCGCCGACTTCCCGATGCCGGCCGGCTGGCCCGACTACCCCGGTCACGCGAGCGTCGCGGCGTATCTCGCCGACTACGCCCGCACGTTCGGCCTCGACGAACAGGTCCGCCACCGGCACGTCGTGACCCGCGTACACCAGACACCGCACGGGACCTGGGAGGTCACGGCGGAAGGTCCACAAGGGACGGTCGAGGTGACGGCCGGCGCCGTCGTCGTCGCCAACGGGCACAACACCGTGCCCCGGCTGCCCGACCCGCCGCACCCGGGCGACCTCACCGCGACCCAGCTGCACAGCCACGACTACCGCGGCCCCGAGCAGTTGCAGGGCCGCCGGGTGCTCGTCGTCGGCGGCGGCAACTCCGCGATGGACATCGCCGTCGATGCCTCGCACGCCGCCACGCGCACCCTGTTGTCGGTGCGCCGCGGCGTCTGGATCGTGCCGAAGTACCTGTTCGGCCGCCCGTCCGACACGCTCAACGGCGCGCTCGCGAAGCGCCTCCCGTGGCGGGCGCGGCAGCGCATCAGCCAGACGATGCTGCGGCTCGCCGTCGGGCCGCCGCAGCGGTACGGCCTGCCCGCCCCCGCCCACGGCTTCCTGCAGGACCACCCCACACTGTCCGACGCCCTCCTGCCGCGCATCACCCACGGCGAGATCGAGGTGCGCCCGGCGATCGACCGTTTCGACGGCGATGACGTGATGTTTTCCAACGGCAGCAGGGATTCCGTCGATGTCGTCGTCTGGTGTACCGGCTACCGCGTCGACCTTCCGTTCCTCGACCCGGCGCTGCTCGGCGAGGGCGCGGACCGGCTGCCGCTCTACCGGCACGTGTTCCACCTCGACGCGCCGGGTCTCATGTTCGTCGGGCTGATGCAGTCGACGGGCGCCGCGCTGCCGGTCGTGGAGGCCCAGGCCAGGCTGGTCGCGGGGCACCTCGCGGGCACCTACGCGCTGCCACCGCTCGCCGCGCAGCGCCAGGACTGCGCCGACGAGCTGCGCGCGGCACGGGACAGGTGGGGCGAGCGCCGTCCGGCGATGCGGATCGACTTCGACGCCTACCTCGACCTCGCCGCCCGCGAACTGGTCGCCGGCCGTAAACGCGCGGCGACCACCCAGAATCCAGCGCCCAGTGGTCCGATCCGGGCAGACGGCGGCGAGACGCAGCCAGAAGGTGGCGAGATGCGAGCAGACGGTGGCGCGCGGCAGGCGCCCGGCGGCGATCGGGCCGGCACGTGAGCGCGCTGCGCGGACGGCGGGTCGTCGTCACGGGCGCCAACGGCACGTTCGGAAAGCTGCTCGGCGAACGGTTCACGGCAGCGGGCGCGTCCGTCGTCGGCATCGACCTCGTCGCCGCCGACGGGCCGGTGCCCGTCCTCGCCTGCGACCTCACCTCCGCCACCGCGGTCCCCGGCGCCGTCGCCGCGGCCGTCGACCGGCTCGGCGGCCTCGACCTGCTCGTCAACAACGCCGGCGTCGGCGGTCCCGCACCCGCCGAGCTGCCGCCGGACGAGGTCGTCGCGCGGCAGCTGGACGTCAACCTCCTCGCCGCGTGGCGCACGACCGCCGCCGCCATGCCGGCCCTCGAGGCGGCCCGCGGCAGGGTGGTGTTCGTCGCCAGCAGGATGGCCGTGCTGCCGCTGCCCCTCGCGGCCGCGTACGGCGTCAGCAAGCGGGCCCTCGTCGCGTACGCCGACGCGCTGCGCCTCGAGGTCGGCACCCACGTCGGGGTCAGCGTGGTCTACCCGAGCATGGTCGCCTCCCCGATCCACGACACGACCGCCGCCGCAGGCCTGTCGCTGCAGGGCGTGTCCAGGCTGGAGCCGGCCGATGGGGTCGTCACCGCGATCGTGCGCGCCGCGACCGCCCGCAAGGCGCCCCGCGCGGTCGCCACCACCCGCCGCGGCCGCTTCGAGATGGCCGTCGCCCGCCACTTCCCGTCCGTGGCGGACGCCATGGTCCGTCGTACCGTCGCCGCCAGACTCGCCGCGGGCGCCTTCGCCGACGCCCCTCTCGCCGCAGGCATGGTCCGCCGCTTTCTGTCATGATCGCGACTGAGGGCGGCGTGGCCGGACGGCACTGACGACGATCGCGCGCATGAGCTCGTTCACAACGCCTCGCGCACCTATAACCCCGCTCAGCCCCACCCGCGTCCGCGCGGCGCTCGTGGCCATCGGCGTGGCCGCCGTCCTCATCGTCGTCTCCGGCTTGGCCGCCTGGAACCCGTGGAACTTCGTGCGGCTCGGCCACGGCGGGTACTGGTTCGCCGGTGCAGTCACGCTGACCCCGCTCACCGGCGGGGTCGTCGCCGTGCTGATCATCCGTAACCGGGCCGCCGCCATCGCGGTCGGGGTCGTCAGCGCCGTGCTGACCCTGGTCGTCGCGGCCGGCGGCGCGTTCCTCGCCCTGTTCACCGACCCGGAGTGGGACCGCACCGTGCTCGCCAGCTCGCCGAGCGGCACGTACCAGGTCGTCAGCCTGGAAGACCTGAGCCTCACCTCGCGCCGGTTCATCCGGGTGTCCCGCCCTGCAGGCATCCTGACCCGCGACTCCACCCGCCCTCTCGTGTGCATCGAGAGCGGCTTCGGCGACACCCCGAACATCACCGTGAAGTCCGCCCGCTTCGTCACCGAGCACGAGGTCGAGGTCACCCTCCAGGACGGCAAGACCTGGCAGACCCAGTTCGACCCCGACGACCTGCAACCAGCGCAGACCCTCAAGGACGGCTGCTGACGCCGCCGCCGGTCCGGCCCACTGGCACCGCCTTCCTCGGGCGCCGGACCGGCGGCCCTGTCATCGCCTTCGCCGAGCGCCGGACCGGCGGCACTGGCAGCGCCTTCGCCGGGCGCCGGACCGGCTCGCCGCGGCGTCAGTGCAGGGACGTCTTCAAGACGATCAGCGCGACGCCGAAGCTGCCGGCGACGGCCGCCGACACCACCCGCTCGCCGCGGCTCAGGCGCCCGTGCCGGCCGATCTCCCAGCCCGCCAGGCAAAGCAGCAGCGTGGAGCAGACCAGGGCGGCGACCACGGACCACGGCTGCGAGTGACCCGCCAGGTCGGCCGCGACGAGCACCGCCACCGGCAGCGCCGAGGCGGTCACGATCTCCCAGCCGCTCGCGAGCTGCCGGCGGACCACCACCCAGGCCGGGCGGTGCCCCTCGTGGATCCGTTCGGCGACCAGCCGCGCGTAGCGCTCCGCGCTCCAGTACACGAGCAGCGTCACCACGACCGCGACGGCGGTGGCGGCCGCGGTGTGGGCGTGCGACGCGGCCATGACGGCGGCGCTGACGATGACGCCGTAGATCCCGGCCGCAGTGCTCTCCTCGTCCGCCCGCGCCATCCGCACGCCCTAACGATCTTCGGCGGCTCCGCCCGGCACCTCCTCCCGGCTGGGTGAAGGCTCGCCGAGGACCGCGGCCAGGTGCGCCGCGGCCATCGTGTCCCGCGGCCGCAGCGCCAGCAGCGCCCGGAGCCGGCGCGCCGCCTCCGCACGCCAGGCGGGGTCCTGCGCGTCGAGGTCCTCGGGCTCGTCCTCGCCGGTGTAGCAGACGAAGTCGTCGGTCGTGGACTCGTCCAGGACCAGCAGCGCCATCCCGTTCGCGGCGGCCGCGTGCGCCGGGTCGGCGTCCAGCGCCCGGCCGTACAGCTCGAACGCCTCGGCGCGGCGCCCCCACAGGCTGCGAAGCCAGGCCTGTCGGTCGCCGGTCCCGTCGTACAGCGGCGAAAATTCCAACACGGTGCGGAATTGCCGCAGCAACAGCCCCGCGAGCAGGGTCGCGGTCACCGGGTCGGCGGGCTCGGCCGCCAGCGCGCGCCGCAGCCACCCCTCCGCCTCGGGCACGTCGTCCGGCGTCTCGAGCGACGACGCCCCTTCCAGCACGCACAGGCGGTGCCCGAGCTCCCGCGCCGCCCCCGCATCACCGGCCTCCGCCGCCTGCCGCAGTCCCTCGAGGTCCACGGCGCTACCGTACTGGCCATGTTCAGCTGGTACGTCGTCCGCCGCACCTCGATGGTGAACAACAACGACACGGCCACCGACTGGTTCGTCCTCAGCGACCACGCCGACCTGCTGCGCGTCCTGGACACCCTGGACGTCAACCCGAGCTGGACCGATTCCTGCGTGCTGCAGGTGTACCGCGACAGCCGGCTCGACATCAGCATCGACCTGCTCGCCACGGTCTCCGAGGACGACGTGGACGACTTCTGCCCGCCCGACCTCACCGGGGTCACGATCCCCGCCCTCGACGGCACCCCGCTCCCGCCCGGCCACCCCGTCATCCTCGACGGCACCCCGCTGCACTACGGCAGCAGCACCTTCTACAACTGACCGAGGCGCGGGGGACCTACCCGGCAAATCCAATAGCCGCTGCCTTCGTGCCGGACGACGTCCCCGTCCGGACGGCCGACGCAGACCGCGCCGCCGTCCACCCACACCTGCTCGCCCTTGCGGAGGAAGACGGGTTGCGGGAGCTCGACGGCCCAGTCGCCGGCGTCGACCCTGTTCACGAGCGTCAACCGGTCCACCGGAGCCGGCGCCGTCCGGATCGGCCCCGCTGTCCCGCCACCCGTCCCGAGATCCATGCCACGAGAATATCCACCCGGCCGGGGATTATGGCCGCGTCAAACGGTCGCGAGGGCGCCGACCTCCACGCGGAACGCGGGGTGCACCAGGAGGCTGGCGATCACCTGACGGATCCGGGCCTCCGGGCCGCCGGGGCCGACGAGCCCGCCGGCGGAATCCAACGGCACCTGGCCGGAGACGGCGACGAGCTCACCGGAGAAGCGGACCGCGTGGCTGTAGCCGTTGACCGGTCCGGGCGGGTGGAAGTTCCCCGCCGCCCTGTCCTAGGCCGGGACGGTGGTGGGCAGGTCGGTGGTCATGGTGGTGAGCAGGCGCAGCGCCTGGGCGGACGGGCTGGCGGGCTCGGCGTGGTAGACGAGCAGCTGCTGGCCGGGGGCGCCGTTGACGGTGAAGGTCTCGAACGACAAGGTCAGCTCCCCGACCATCGGGTGGACGAAGCGCTTCGTGCCGGCGGTCTTCGCGGCCACGTCGTGGCGGGCCCAGAGGCGGCGGAAGTCCTCGCTCTTCAGGGACAGCTCGCCGACGAGGTCGGTGAGGCGGGGGTCGTCGAGGTCGGCGCCCGCGGTGGCGCGCAGGCTGGCGACGGTCTCGGCGGCGACCTTCGGCCAGTCGGCGTAGATGCGGCGGGTGGCGGGGTCCAGGAAGACGGCGCGGACCTGGTTCTGGCCCTTGACCGAGCAGTGGTTGAGGGCCGCGGCGAGGGCGTTGTTCGCGAGGACGTCCAGGTGGCGGCCGACCACCATCGCGGGCGTCTCGGTCCACAGGTCCAGCAGGCGCAGCAGGTGCGCGCTGACCCGCTCCGGCTGGCGCGGGCGGCGCCGCGGGCGGGATGCCGGGCGGGCCAGCTCCCGCAGGTGCGCGATGCCCTCGTCGTTCAGCGTGTACACGCGAGCCAGGGCATCGATCACCTGATCCGATGGGTGCTTCTCGCGGCCCTGTTCGAGCCGCACGTAGTAGTCGGCGCTGACCCCGGCGAGCAGGGCGACCTCCTCCCGGCGCAGGCCGGGGGTGCGGCGGCGGGCCGGCTCGGGCAGGCCGAAGTCCTCGGGCCGGGTCACCTCGCGGCGCGCCCGCAGGAACTCGCCGAGCCGGTTGTCGCTGTGCATCCGTCCAGCGTAGGCGGCTCGGACGGCGGTTGCCTGGCCGTGGTACTCCCAGGTAAATCCCGTCCTGGATGGATTGTGCCGAGGCGCCGACGGTGGAGGCATGACAAACACCAACAGGGTCGCCGTCGTCACCGGAGCGACCAGCGGCATCGGCGCGGCGACCGCGAAGCGTCTCGCGGACGGCGGGGCGGCCGTCGCGCTCGTCGGGCGGCGGGAGAGCCGCCTCAAGGACCTCGCGGCCGAGATCGGCGGCAGCGCGCTGCCGGTCGCCGCGGACGTCGGCGACCTCGACGCGATGCGGGCCGCCGCGGCCACGATCCGCGAGGCGTTTGGCCGGGTGGACCTCGTCGTGGCCAACGCGGGGGTCATGCTCGCCGCCCCGTTCGAGGCCGCGCAGACCGCCGAGTGGCAGGAGATGATCACGACGAACGTCAGCGGGCTGCTGCACACGGGCCGCGCGTTCATCGACGACCTGCTCGCGGCGGCCGCGGACGGCCGGCCGGCGGACCTCGTGCACGTCGGATCCGTGGGTGGGCACATGGTCTTCCCGAACTACAGCGTCTACACGGCCACGAAGGCCGCCGTCGCGCACCTCACCCGCAACCTGCGGGCGGAGCTCGGCCCGCGCGGCGTCCGGGTCAAGAACGTCGAACCGGGCTTCGTGCTCACCGAGCTCGGCGACGGCATGCTCGACACCACCCAGCGCGACCAGCTCGCCCAATGGCGCGACTCGATCGAGGTGCTCACGCCGGAGGACGTCGCCGACGCGATCGCCTACGCGACGGCCGCACCGGCCCGCGTGAACCTGGCCGAGATCATCGTCGTGCCGACGCAACAAGGCTGAGTGCCGACGCAACAAAGGCTGAGTGCCGACGCAACAGGGCTGAGTGCCGAGGCAACAAGGCTGAGTGCCGACGCAACAGGGCTGACCGCGGGCTTGACCTTGACCCAGGGGCAGGGTCCGACGATGGCGGCATGACCGACATGGCGCACATCAGCGAGCGGGTCGCGGCCTTCTGCGACACCACGAACATCCCCGGCTACGTCGCCGGCGTCCACCACGCCGGCGGGCAGCACATCGTCGCGCACGGGGTGGCCAACGCCGCCACCGGCGCGCCGATGCGCGGCGACACCCGGTTCCTCTTCGGCTCCATCACGAAGGTGATGACGACCATGCTCGTGCTGCGGCAGGTCGAGCTCGGCGCCGTCGACCTGGACGCGCCGGTCGTGACGTACCTGCCGGAGTTCACGCTGACCACGCCCGGCGCGGCCGGCCGGATCCTGGTGCGGCACCTGCTGACGCACACCAGCGGGATCGACGCCGACCTGTTCTTCCCGGCCGGGTGCGGCCCCGACGCGCTGCGGACCTACCTGGACGGGCTGGGCCGGCAGTGCGGGACCCTGTTCGAGCCGGGCGAGCTCGTCAGCTATTCCAACGGCGGAATGATTGTCGCCGGACGGATGCTGGAGGTCGTCACCGGGACGCCGTATCACGAGCTGCTGCGGCGGGAGGTGTACGCGACGGCGGGTATGACCGACGCGTGCACGTCCGCGGAGGAGGCCATCCTGCGCGGCGCCGCGGTCGGGCACTTCGCCGACCCGGCCACCGGCAAGGTGCGGACGACCGGCATGTTCACGCTCCCCGCGACGTGGGCACCGGCCGGCGGCACGCCGATCGGGACCGTCGGGGACCTGCTCGCGCTGGGCCGGGCGCATCTCGCCGCCGCCGGTGCACCGGCGATCTCGGCCCGCTCGGCGGAGCTGATGCGCACGGTCGCCCACGACCTGGGCACGCCGAACGTGCCGCCGGTCGGAATGGGCTGGCTGGTGCGCGAGCTGGGCGGCACGACCGTGCTGACGATGTCCGGGGCGTCGCCGGGCGGGGTCGCGGTGCTCGCCGTCGCGCCCTCGGAGGATCTGGTGTTCGCCGCCTACGGCAACGACGCCCGCGCCCTGGCGCTGCACGACGCGCTGCTGTCATCGCTGCTGCCGGCCGCGCCGGTGGTCCTGAATCCAACAGACGTTGCATTGTCGCGTTACGTGGGCACCTACCGGTCGGACCAGCTGCGCATCGAGGTAAGCGCCGTGGACGGGCAGCTGGAGGAGCGGATCACCTACGAACCCGCCGACGCCGTACAGGAGGCCACCTTCACGGGGTTCGTCGGCGGCCCCTTCGTGGTCCCGCCGCTGCGGTACGAACCGGTCGGCGCCGACCTGTTCGCACCCGCCGGCCTGCCGCTCGGCGACCTCGACCTGACGTCGCGCCAGTACCTCGTGTCGTACCACGGCGACGGTCCGGACGGCCCCACCCACCGCTGCTCCGGCGGCCGCATGACCCGCCGCGTCCCGTCCGGGCAATGACGGCCCGGTCCGCGCTGACAGGATGCCGGGCACTGGACGGCCTGGTCCGCGCTGACAGGATGCCGGGCACCGGACGGCCTGGTCCGCGCTGACAGGATGCCGGGCATCGGACGGCCTGGTCCGCGCTGACAGGATGCCGGGCACCGGACGGCCTGGTCCGCGCTGACAGGATGCGGGTCATGAGCGACGAACGGCACCTGCTCACCATCGGCCGGCTCGCCGACTACGCGGGCGTGACCATCAAGGCCGTCCGCCACTACCACGCGCGCGGCCTGCTGCCCGAGCCGTCCCGCGACGAGTCCGGGTACCGCCGCTACACCGCCGCCCACGCCATCCAGCTCGTGCAGATCAAGACCCTGGCCGACGCGGGCGTGCCGCTCGCCCGGGTCAAGGAGCTCCTCGTCGCCGCCCCAGCGGAGTTCGCCGCGGCGACCGCCGAGATCGACGACGACCTGCGCCGCCAGGCCGAGAAAATCCAACGCAGCCGGGACCGCATCGCCCAGCTGCGGACCGGCGACCGCCTGTTCGTCAGCGAGGAGGTCGCCGCCTACCTCGACCGGCTACGCGCGCTCGGGGTGAGCGACCGCGCCGTCCTGCTGGAGCGCGACATCTGGGTGCTGCTGCACGCCGTCTCGCCGCGGCAGGCGGACGGCTGGGTCACCGACAAGCTCGACGCCCTCGACGACCCCGAGTTCCAGGCGATCTACCTCGCGTACGACGCCGCGTTCGACGCCCCGCCCGACGACCCGTCCCTGCCGGCCCTCGCCGCCCGCGCCCGCCGCTGGTACGCCGCGCGGTACCCGTCCGGCGAGCCCTCCACCGGCGCCGACCCGGACATCACCCGCCTCGCCGCCCTCGCCGCCGGCGCGTCGTCACCCGCCTGGACCCGCCTCGCCGAGCTCGCGCGATCGGTGTGACCGGCGTACAGCATCCGGAAGCGGCGAAAGGCGGGTAGCGTCGCCGACGTGCGGGGACCCTATGTGGCGGTGATCGGGGCGGGGCGGGCGACCGGGGAGCAGGAACGCGTCGCCGAGCGGGTCGGGGCGCTGCTCGCCGAGGCGGGCGCGGTGGTCCTCTCCGGCGGGCTGGGCGGGGTCATGCGGGCGTCGTGCCGCGGCGCGTTCGAGCGGGGTGGCACGACGGTCGGCCTCCTCCCCGGCGGGGACCGGAGCGAGGGCAACCCGTTCCTGACCGTGGCGCTGCCGACCGGCATGGGGGAGCTGCGCAACGGGCTCATCGCCAGGACCGCCGACGGGCTCATCGCGGTCGGTGGCGGGTGGGGGACGCTGAGTGAGATCGGCTTCGCGATGCGGCTCGGGCGGCCGCTCGTCGCAGTCGGCAGCTGGGCGGTCACCGCTCCCGACGGCGGCCCGACGTACCCGGTGGTGGACAGCCCCGACGACGCCGTCGCCTGGCTGCTCCGGGAGCTCGGCCGCCCAGCTGGAAGCCGCCCAGCGGTGCACTGACCGCCGCGGGAAGCGCCCAGCAGCGCACCAGCCGCCGCGGGAAGCCGCCCAACAGTGCAATTGCGGCCGCAGAATCCATCCAGCAGTGCAATAGCCGCCGCGGGAAGTCGCCCGGAGACGCGAAGTGCCCCTTGCCCGCCCTCGCCGTCGTGGATCTGCACCCGGTGGTGTGCCGTGCTCCGTGCCTCGTCACCTGTGCGCTGTGCTGGGCGTGCGTTGTCTGCCGGGGAGTCGAACCCCCGCGCCTGCCCGCGGCGCGCCAGAAGAGGAGCCGAATTGCCCGTCGGCTCTCGGGTCGTGCACGCCTCCACGACGGCTACCTGCTTCGCGTCCCATCCGGTCAGTCCAGGAGGTCGGCCTCCCAGTTCGTGCGCTGCACGGCGGTGTCGACCTCGCGCAGCTGCCGCGCCACGTCGTCGGCCTCGGCGCGCAGTTCGGCGACCGGCAGCGCCGACAGCATCTTCAGCTCCGAGCGCAGCTGCCGGTAGCCGCGCTGCCCCTCACCCGCGGCGGCGCTCGCCGCGGCCGTCACCACGCTGTGCCGCAGGCGCAGCACGTCCCGGCGGGCGAGAGCGTCGGTGAGCGTGCCGTCGCCGAGCGGCGTGGCGGCGTTGGTGCGGTTGATCCGCCGGATCAGCGACTCGAGCTCGTCGAGGACGGCGCCCGCCTCGGCGAGCAGCGCCGCCGCGTCCTCGGCGGGCGTCTCACCCTCCTGAAACCGGGCGCTGCCCGTGATGCGGGCGCGCAGCTGTTCGACCCGGCGCGCCGCGTCGGCGCGCAGCGCAAGCGCTTCAGCAAGCTTCACGCCCGCCAGTGTCCGCCATGACGATCATGCCCGCACGCCGTTTTCCGGCAACCGGCCCGTTTCCGGCAACCGGCCCGCCTTGAGCGCGGCGGCGGTCTCCACGGCGCGGCGGGCCTGGTGCCGGGCCGCCTGCAGGACGACCTCGCCGGGCGGGCCGTCGCCGGTCACGTGCGAGGTGCCGTACGGGTTGCCCGACCTGAACTGGATCGGGTCCGTGTAGCCGGGCGGCACGATGATGCCGCCCCAGTGGTAGAACACGTTGGCGAGCGCGAGGAGGGTCGATTCCTGGCCGCCGTGGGCGGTGTTCGACGCGGTGAACGCCGTGTACACCTTCCCGGCGAGCCCGCCGCTGAACCACAGCGGCCCGGTGCTGTCGATGAACGCCTTCAGCTGCGCGGACACGTTGCCGAAGCGGGTCGGCGTGCCGAAGAGCACCACGTCGGCCCAGTCCAGGTCGTCCAGCGTCGCCCCGGCGACGTCGGCACTCGCCGAAACGTGCGCGGCCCACGCCGGATTCCCTCCGATGATGGATTCCGGCACGGTCTCCGCGACCTTTCGGAGCCGAACGGTCGCGCCGGCCTTCTCGGCTCCCTCCGCCACGGCCGCCGCGAGGGCGTGCACGGTGCCGGTCGCGCTGTAGTAGACGACGGCGGCATTCACAGGCTGCATGTCGTTGCTCCCTTGTCGTTTGGCTGCTCATGTACGACGAAGCCGGCGGCCGACATGTGAGGCTCACAATCCGCGGGGCTGTCTCGTCGACACTGGAGGTGCACGGAAGGGGGCCACATGGAACCGGTCATGGCCGAGCGGCGCAGGTTGACGGACCTCGCATACCGCCTGCTGGGATCGCTCGCGGACGCCGAGGACGTGGTCCAGGAGACCTACGCACGCTGGTACACCTTGAGCGAACACCAACAGGAGTCCATCCAGAACCCGGCGGCGTGGCTCACGACCGTCGCCGGGCGGATCTGCCTGGACCTGCTCGGGTCGGCGCGGGTGCGGCGCGAGCGTTACGTCGGGGAGTGGATTCCCGAGCCGCTGCCCGGCCGTCCACAGTGGATCGGCGGGCGGCCCGACGGCGCCGCGCCCGACCCGGCCGAGCGGGTCACCCTCGACGAGTCGGTCAGCATGGCGTTCCTCGTGGTGCTGGAGGCGATGACGCCCGCGGAGCGGGTCGCGTTCGTGCTGCACGACGTGTTCCAGTACCCGTTCGCGGAGGTCGCCGGGATCGTCGGCCGCAGCCCGGCGGCGTGCCGGCAGCTCGCGTCGTCCGCCCGCCGGCGCATCCGCGAGCACCGCGAGGCCGCGCCGCCGGCGGGTGACCGCACCGGCGTGGTGCGGGCGTTCCGGCGGGCATGGGAGGCCGCGGACGTCGACGCGCTCATCGACCTGCTCGACCCGGCGGTCACCGCGACCGGCGACGGCGGCGGCCTCGTCAACGCGGCACCGCACCCCGTCGTGGGCGCCGAGGAGGTGGGCCGGTTCTTCGCGGTCCGCACCGGGTTCCGGCTCGCCGAACGGACCGTCAACGGCGAGCCCGGCCTGGTCGCCGAGGTCGACGGCGCGGTCGTGGCGGTGCTGGCGTTCGACGTCGCGGGGGACCGGATCCGGCGCATCTGGGCGGTGCTCAACCCCGAGAAGCTCCGGCACTGGACGACCCGGACGCCGTGAAAGCTTGTACGCCCGGCGTTCACGGACCCGTCAACCTCCGCCCCGCCTCGCGCCGCCTGACGTTGGCAACGTGCCCGTCATGTCCATGTCTCGATGGTCGGCCGCCGTGATCGCGGCCGGCCTTCTCCTTCCCCTGGCGGTGGCCACGCCCGCGGCGGCGCACCGCAAGGCGTCCTTCGACATCCAGGCTCACCGCGGCGGGCTCGGCCTGCGCAGCGAGAGCACGCTGAGCTCGTTCGGCAACGCGCTGCGGCTCGGCGTCACCACCCTCGAACTCGACATCCAGATCACCGCCGACGGCCAGGCCGTCGTCACCCACGACCGTCGCGTCAGCGGCGCCAAGTGCCTCGACACCGCGCCGGTCGCGGCGGGCGATCCCGCGTTCCCGTACGTCGGGAAATTCATCAAGGACCTGACCCTCGCGCAGGTCCGGACGCTCGACTGCGGCAGCAAGGGCCTGCCCGAGCACCCGGGCCAGCTGCTCACCCCCGGCTCGCGGATGCCGCTGCTGCACGAGGTGTTCGACCTCGTCGCCCGCTACGGCAACGACGACGTCAAGTTCAACCTCGAGACGAAGGTCGAGGCCGGCGCGCCGCAGGAGACCGCGCCGCGCGAGCAGTTCGTCCAGGTCGCCGCGCGCGAGATCCGCGCCGCCGGGCTGCTGCGCCGGGTCACGATCCAGAGCTTCGACTGGGGCGCGCTGCGCCGCTTCCGCGAGGTCGAGCCGCGCCTCGCGCTGGTCGCGCTGACCAACCGCGACTTCCTGCAGACCGGCCAGCCGGGCGCCTCGCCGTGGCTGGGCGGCCTCGACATCGACGACTTCGGCGGCGACCCGATCGCGGCCGTGAAATCCATCGGCGTGACGAGTTTCTCGCCGGTGCACGGCTTCCCGCAGAACGGCAAGGTCACCGACGCCGGCTACCAGCCGTACGTCACGGCGGCGATGGTGCGCCACGCGCACGCCAACGGCATCAAGGTGATCCCGTGGACCGTCGACGACCCGGCCACGATGAACAAGCTCATCGACGACGGGGTCGACGGCATCATCACCGACTACCCGGACCGCCTGCGGACCGTCGCCGCCCAGCGCGGGTTCGCGCTGCCGCGCGGTACCAAGTCACCCTTCGACATCCAGGCGCACCGCGGCGGCAAGGCGACCCGGCCGGAGAACACCCTGGCCGCGTTCCGTAACTCGCTGGGCAACGCCGACATCTCCACCCTGGAGCTCGACACCGGCGTCACGAAGGACGGCGTGCTCGTCGTCAGCCACGACCGCTCGCTGAACGGCTCCCACTGCCGCGACACCGCGCCGGTCCGTCCGGGCGACCCGCTGTTCCCGTACATCGGCAAGTCGATCCACGACCTCACCCTCGCCCAGGTGAAGACGGTCGACTGCGGCAACGCCTCGGCGCCCGGCGAGCGCATCCCGACGCTCGACGAGCTCTTCGCCGTCGTCAAGTCCAGCGGCCGCGACGACATCCGCCTCAACATCGAGACGAAGATCAGCCCGACCGTCGCCGACACCGAGCCGTATTGGATTTTCACCATCCGTCTCGTCACCGCGATCTCGAAGGCCGGCCTGGACCGCCGCGTCACCATCCAGTCCTTCGACTGGCGGACCATCCAGCTGTCGCGCGCGCTGAACCCGAGGATCGAGACCGTCGCGCTGGTCTGGCAGTACGGCCCCGCCGAGTGCGCCACCCTCGCCGACGAGTGCTCGCTGCAGGCGGTCTACGGCAACCCGTCGGTGAAGAGCCCGTGGACCGGCACGCTCGACTGGTGGAAGTACCGCGACCTGGGCAAACTGGTGAAGGCGAGCGGTGCGTCGACCGTCTCCGCCAACTGGCAGGTGCACGACCCGGCCCAGGGCACCGTCGTGTCCGACGACTGGTACCTGCGGCAGAACCCGGCCTACTTCCACGGCCCGACCGTCGACGTCCTGCACCGCCGGGACGGGCTGAAGGTCGTGCCGTACACCATCGACGACGAGCCGACGATGGACCGTGCCATCGCCCTCGGCGTCGACGGCATCATCTCCGACGACCCCGGGAAGCTGATCACCGTCGCCAGGCGCGCCGGTCTGCGCTGACGACTCCGTTCGCCGCACCCGTCGCCGGTACTGCCGGCGGCGGGTGCACTTTTTTCGCCCCGCTCCGACTTTTCAGTACGTCGCGTCGTGCGTGATCGCGTTGCCGGACCTGCAGTTATTGACAACAAGCTTTCCAGTAGCCCAGGATGCTGAGAGCGCTCTCACGTCCGCCAACGTGTGGCGTACCGCCAATCGCACCGTCTCCGCTCCTGCTCGAGAAGGGCAACCCTCACCGTGGAGATCCAACAAGAACGCACACCCCGCAGGCTCCGCGGCCGCACCGCGCTGCTCGCCGCCGCCGGCGCGGTCGTGGTGGCAGCCGCATCGATCGCGGCACTGCCCGACGCCGGCGCGTCGGTGCCGCCCACCCCGTCCGGCTGGACCCAGATCTTCGCCGACGACTTCAACGGCGCCGCGAACACCGGTGTCAACACCGGCAACTGGCTCTACGACCTCGGCCACGGGTACCCCGGCGGCGCGGGCAACTGGGGCACCGGCGAGATCGAGAACATGACCAACAGCACCCAGAACGTCTACCTCGACGGTGCTGGCAACCTCGCCATCAGGCCGCTCCGCGACGGCGCCGGCAACTGGACCAGCGGCCGCATCGAGACGCAGCGCACCAACATCGCCGCACCGGCAGGCGGCAAGCTGCGGGTCGAGGCGCGCATCGCGCAGCCCAACGTCAACACCGCCAACGGCGCCGGCTACTGGCCCGCGTTCTGGATGCTGGGCGCGGCGGCGCGCGGCACCGGCGCGACCGGATGGCCCGGCATCGGCGAGATCGACATTCTGGAGAACATCAACGGCCGGCCCTCCGTCTTCGGCGCCCTGCACTGCGGCACCAACCCCGGCGGCCCGTGCAACGAGACCACCGGCATCGGCAGCGGCGAGCGTCCCTGCGGCGGCTGCAACGGCGGCTACCACACGTACGCCGTCGAGCAGGACCGCAGCACCTCGCCGGAGCAGATCCGCTGGTACCTGGACGGCAACAACTTCTTCACCATCAACGCCAACCAGGTCGACGCGACCACCTGGAACAACGCGACCCACCACGGCTTCTTCATCATCCTCAACGTGGCGATCGGCGGCGGCTTCCCGGCCGCGTTCGGCGGCGGCCCTTACGCCTCCACCGTGTCCGGCGCCCCGATGATGGTCGACTACGTCGCGGCGTACACGGCCGGCGGCGGTGGCGGTGGCGGCACCACGCCGCCCCCGAGCGGCGGCAAGGCCGTGAAGGGCCCCGGCGGCCTCTGCCTGGACGTCCGCTCCTCCAACAGCGCCAACGGCACGCCCGTCCAGCTGTGGGGCTGCAACGGCACCGGTGCGCAGCAGTGGACGTACGTCGAGGCGGGCAGCACCCTCCGCGCGTTCGGCAAGTGCCTCGACATCCCGGGCGGCTCCACCGCCAACGGCGCCAAGCTCCAGATCTGGGACTGCAACAGCACCGGGGCCCAGGTCTTCATCCACCGCGCCGACAACACCTACTACAACCCGCAGTCCAACAAGTGCCTCGACGACCCCAACGGTTCGACGACCCAGGGCATCCAGATGCAGATCTGGGACTGCAACGGCAGCGGCGCCCAGAAGTTCAGCCTGCCGCAGTAACACCTGAACACCGACACACCCTTGGGCCGGCCCTACCACAGGCGCCGGCCCAAGGCCGTTCCTCAGGGTGCCCCACGTCGACTCATCGCCAGCTACCTGAGTCGGGACACCCCCACACGCCACGGCACTCCGACCGTCCTCGACTCTGTGCCCCCCGGCGGCATCACCGCGATCCCATGCCGAACCTCCCGACACCACCCGCCGCGACGACGGCCGGCCCGTGTTGGACCTCCAGTCCCCAGCGACCGGCATCACCACGACCGCCCATGCCGGACCTTACGGCGCCACCGACGGCGGCCTGCCCACCGCACTGCCCCCGGTGCCGCCAACGGCGATTGCACTGCCCGCGGTGCCACCGACGGTGGCCTGCCCACCGCGCTGCCCTCGGTATCACCGACAGGGGCGTGCCCACCGCACTGTCCTCGGTGCCGCCGCGGCCGCACAGCCCTCCGGCAGGTGCCCCGACCTCCCTCGCCGCGCTGCCTCGGTGCCGCACCGCCTCAACCAGGGCGGTCCCACGCCAAGGGTGCCCCGCCGTAGCAGCCGCGCAGCCACGAGCCAACCCTCCGGCCATCGCTGTCCCCGCCCCAGCAGCAGCCCCAGTAGCAGCCGTTCTGACAGCCCACCCGGCTGTTGCCGGCACCGACCGCGCGGGGTCGCCGCGAGCGCTCGGCCCCGATGCCCCGCGGTCGTCAGGGCGCAGGTGAGAAGTCGACGGTGATGTGGAGCCCTCCTTCCGGCCCGGGGCACGCGGCGAGCGAAGCGTGATGCGCCTGCGCGATGGCGGCGACGACGGCCAGCCCGAGCCCGTGGCCACCCGTGTCGTCGGTGCGGTCGGTGCCGTGGCGCTGAAACGGCTGGAACAGCCGCCCGATCTCCGCGGCGGGGATCGGCGGCCCGGTGTTGCCGACGGTCAGCCGTCCCGTGGGGGTCGTGGCGACCTCGACGGTCCCGTCCGGGACGTTGTGCCGCAGCGCGTTGCCGACCAGGTTCGTCACTAGGCTCGCGGCCAGGCGCGGGTCGCCGAGCACCGGTGCGGCGGCGAGCACGGTGTGGACGCGCACGCCGCGCCGCTCGGCCTCCGCGCGGTGGTCGAGGACGACGGCCCGCGTCACCTCGGCGAGGTCGAACCGCTCCCAGCGGTCGATCGGCTGATAGCCCGTCGCCAGCGTGAGCAGCGCGTCGATCAGGTGCTCCTGCTGCTCGCCGAGCTCCAGCAGCTCGTGACAGGCTGATCGGAGGGTCTCGTTGGTGGCGTGCGGGTCGGTGAGCGTCAGCTGCAGCATGGTCCGCTGCACGGTGAGCGGCGTGCGCAGCTCGTGGGAGGCGTTGGCGATGAACTGCCGCTGTGCCGTGAACGACGCGTGCAACCGTCGCAGCAGATCGTCGAGCGTGTCGGCGAGCTCCGCGAACTCCTGGTACGCGGCCGGCACGCGCAGCCGCGCGGCGAGGGTGTCCGCGGACATCGCTCGGGCCGAAGACGTGATCACCTGAAGGGGGCGCACCGCCCGCCCGGCGATCCACCAGCCCAGCACGACGGACAGCGCGGCGATGAAGACCAGCGCGACGGCGGAGTAGCGCAGCAGCTCACCGAGGTTGCTGGTGGCCTGGGCACCGTCGCTCCCGTCGACGGGGGTGGTGTGGCCGGTGCTGATCAGCGGCAGGTTGACGAACGCCAGCAGCAGCACGCCGCAGCCGAAGGCGAACGCCGCGTGCAGCAGCGCGAGCCGGGTGCGCAACCGGCGGCGCGGCGCTGGGCCGGTCACCGCTCGCCGATCCGGTAGCCGCCCTCGCGGACGGTGTGGATGGCGGGTGGCTGGCCGAGCTTGCCACGCAGCCGGGCGATCGTCGTCTTCACGGTCGTGGTGAACGGGTCGGTCGCGTCGTCCCAGACCCGCTCGAGAAGCTCCTCGGTGGACACGACACGCCCGCCGGCGGCCAGCAGGTGCGACAGCACCGCGAACTCCTTCGGGCTGAGATCCAGCCGCCGGCCGGCCCGCGACGCGACCCGCCGGTTGGGGTCGAGAGTCAGGTCACCGTTGTCCAGCACCGGGGGCAGCGCCGGCGTGCTGCGGCGGCCCAGCGCCCGGACGCGCGCGACCAGCTCGGCGAAGTCGAACGGCTTGGGCAGATAGTCGTCGGCGCCCAGGCCGAGCCCTTCGACCCGGTCACGGACGGTGCCGGCCGCGGTGAGCATGAGCACGCGGGTGCCCGCCCCGCCGGCCACCGTGCGCCGGCACACCTCGTCCCCGTGCAGGCCGGGCAGGTCGCGGTCCAGGACCATGACGTCATAACGGGTGGCGGCCAGCTGCTCCAGCGCGGCGTGACCGTCGAGGGCGGTGTCGACGGCCATCGCCTCGCGGCGCAGACCGGACGCGATCAACGCGTTCAGCGTCCGATGATCCTCAACCACCAGCACTCGCATGACCACACCTCCATGCAGCAAGAGCGACGCCGACCACGATGCCACGCGGGTGGTGACAGCCCGGTGACAGCGATCGACACCGTCCTGTCACCACCGCCGGCGTACAACCGAAGCCATGACACAAGTCACCAGGCTGCTGCGGTCGGAGTGGACCAAGTTCCGCACGGTGCCCGGCTGGGTGCGCGCCGCCGCGGCCGCCGCCCTGATGATCGTGCTGTTCCCGCTCACGGGCCTGGCCGGCGGGGCACCCGAAGAGCGCTCGAAGGTGCCCATCGGGCCGCACGGCGGACCCGTCAGCGACGCGTATTTCTTCGTGCACCGCCCCCTGACCGGCGACGGCAGCATCACCGTCGCGGTCACCGCACCGTCCTCCACCAGCCCATGGGCGAAGGCAGGACTGATCGTCAGCGCGGGAGCCGAGCCCGGCGCCCGCTATGCGGCCATCATGATGACGGCGGCTCATGGTGTACGGATGCAGCACGACTACCTGCACGACCACGCCGCGCCGGCAGGTGGCTGGCTGCGCCTGACCCGAGCCGGCGACACGGTCACCGGCGAGGTCTCCGCCGACGGCGCGAGCTGGAGCGAGGTCGACTCCGTGCGGCTGGCGGGACTGTCCGGCACCGTGCAGGTGGGCCTGTTCGTGGCCTGCCCGCCACTGGTCGACGGCATCGGCACCGCCGGCAACACGGCCACCGCCACGTTCAGCGGCCCTCAACTGGCGGGCGCCTGGCCCGCCGCCGACTGGGCCGGTGACCAGCGAGGAGCGGGCACGGCCACGTTCGCGGGCTATCCGTCCGGCACGTCCGGCGGGTTCACCGCGTCCGGCGACGGCTTCACCGTGACCGGCGCCGGCGACCTCGGCCCGGCGCCCCGCAACGAGGTGCCCGTCGGTGCCACCGCAGCCGATCTGCTCTTCGGCACGTTCCCCGCGCTGGTCGTCATCGTCGTGGTGGCCACCCAGATGATCACGACCGAGTTCCGGACCAGGCTGATCCGCACCACGTTCAGCGCCAGTCCCCACCGGGTGCGTCTGCTGGCGGCCAAGGCGGCCGTGCTGGCCGGTGTCACGTTCACCGTCTGCCTGGCCGCGACGGTCATCGCGGTGCCACTGTGGCTGCGGGTGGTCCGCGGCCTCGGCCTCACCGTGTTCCCGGCCACGGACGGCACCCTGCTGCGGGCCGAGGCCGGCACCGCCGCGCTGCTCGCCGTCACCGCCGTCTTCGCGCTCGCCGTCGGCACGGTCGTGCGACGCGGCGCCACCGCGGTGACCGCCGTCGTGGTCGCCACCGTGCTGCCCCACCTGCTGGCGCGGACACCGTTCCTGCCGCCAGCCATGGCCGAGTGGCTGGCGACGTTCACCCCTGCTGCGGCCCTGGCCGTCCAGCAGACCCTGACCCGCTATCCCCAGGTCGACAGCGTGTACACCCCCGCCACCGGCTACTACCCGCTGTCCCCGTGGGCCGGCCTCGGTGTCCTTTGCGCGTACACGGCGCTGACCTTCGCCTTAGCCGCCGTCCTCCTGCGCAGGAGAGACGCATGAGACGCCGCCGCAGAAGCGACGGACGAGGCGACGCCGTGGAGCGACGCATGAGACGCCGCCGCAGAAGTGGTGCATGTGGCGACGCCGCAGAAGTGGTGCATGTGGCGACGCCGCAGAAGCGACGCATGAGACGTCGGAGTGGAAGTGACGCATGAGGTGTCGGCGCAGGCCGTTGCTGTGAGATGAGAAGGGTGCGATGGGACGGGCTACGTGAAGCGCCGCCGCGTGAGGAGCGCGGCGTGTTGGATGTCCGCAGGCAGATGGAGAGCGGGGTGCCCTGAATCGCGGCCGTGTACGCGCACGTCACCACTGTCAGGGGTCACCCGCGTGGTTACGGGTGTCTTCGCGTCAGACGGCTCCGGCTGCGTTCAGGTCGGCGATCTCCTCCTGTGTGTAGCCGAGCTCGGTGAGCACCTCTTCCGTGTCGGCGCCCTTGGGGCGGCCGGTGAATCGGATGCGTCCGGGTGTGCGCGACATCCGCCACATGACGTTGTGCATGAGCATCGGTCCGAGCTCGGGGTCTTCGACCTGCGTGATCATCTCGGTCTCGCGCATGTGTGGGTCGTGGGCGATGTCGGCGGCGGAGTAGACAGCGGCGAGCGCTGCACCGGCCTGCTCGAAGGCCGCGAGGACCTCGTCGCGGTCGTACTTGCGGACCCAGGTGCCGACGTATTCGTCCAGTTCGTCGGCGTGTTCGGCGCGCGTGTGCCCGGCTGCGAACCACGGCTCGTCGACGACCTCCGGGTGGCCGACGAGGTGCATGACCCGTTCGGCGATCGCCTGTGCGGACGTCGAGACGGCCACCCAGTGGCCGTCCTTCGTGAGGTAGGTGTTGCGGGGGGCGTTGTTCGTCGAGCGGTTGCCGTGCCGCTGTTCGACGACGCCGAGCTGGTCGTAGACGGTGACGCCGGGGCCGACCGCGGTGAGGATCGGCTCGATGAGGCTGAGGTCGATGACCTGGCCGGCCCCGTTGCGTGCGTCCCGGTGGTAGAGGGCCATGACGGCCGCGGAGGAGGCGGCGATGCCCGCGATGCTGTCGGCCAGGCCGAAGGCGGGCAGCATCGGAGGGCCGTCGGCCTCACCGGTGAGGTGGGCGAAGCCGCTCATCGCCTCGGCCAGGGTCCCGAACCCGGGACGCGACGCGTAGGGACCGTTCTGGCCGAAGCCGGTGATCCGCACGATGATGAGTCCGGGGTTGAGGGCCTGCAACGCCTCGGGCGACAGCCCCCAGCGCTCGAGCGTCCCCGGACGGAAGTTCTCGACGAGCACGTCCGACTCGCGAACGAGGCGTTTGAGCACTTCGGCCCCGGCGGGCACCTTCAGGTTCAGCGTGACGGCCCGCTTGTTGCGGGACACTTCCTTCCACCACAGTGGCACCCCGTCCTTGGACGGGCCGTGACCTCGTAGCGCGTCGCCCTTGGTCGGATGTTCCAGCTTGATGACCTCGGCTCCGTAGTCGCCGAGGATCTGGCAGCACAGCGGGCCTGCCAGGATCGTGGACGCGTCGATGACCCTGACGCCACGCAACGAATCCTGAGTCATGTCCCTCCTTGGTTCCCGACAGTGGAACATCGTTCCGCACTCAAGCTAGGTTCGATGTCGCTCGGAGTCAATCGCGCGAGTTGGTCGGGTGCGATCGGGTTGCCGAGAGGGCAAGGTGCCGCCGTACCGCGAAAGAGACGCTTTCCACAGAGCGCAATGGTGTTCCGCTCTGCGGGTTTCTCGGCTAGTCTCCGTGACTACACCAGCGGGGCCCGAGGTGAAGGGCGCCTTCAATGCCCGACCGGAAACGGAGGACAGGGTTCACGTGCCGGATGACGTGTTGATTGAAGCCGTGGCACAGGGCGTGCGCGTCTTCGACCTGGGGCGGGTCCTCTTCGTGGGGATGCCCCAGTCTCCCAACCACCCTCACTACTGGCACGCGCTGCCGCGCCGGCACGGCGACATGGTGCGGTCGGACGGCGGCTCGGCCTCGAACGACATCATCACCATGGGCACCCACGTCGGCACGCACATCGACGCCCTCTCCCACGTGTCGCAGGACGGTCGCCTCTTCGACGGCTCGGACGCCTACGAGGCTTCCTCAGGCGGTCGCTTCATCGAGCTCGGGGCGCACACCATCCCCGCCATGGTGCGTCGTGGCGTCCTCCTCGACGTGCCGGCGGCCCTCGGCACCCCGGAGGGATGCCCTCCCGGCTACGAGATCACGCCCGACGACCTCGAGGTCACCCTCGAACGTCAGGGCGGGTCCGTCGAGGCCGGCGACGTGGTCCTGATCCGGAGCGGCTGGGGCAGGCACTTCGACGACCCCGACCGATCGGTCTTCATCGGCGGCGAGTCCGGCGTCCCCGGTGTCGGCGAGGCCGGCGCACGCTGGCTCGCGGATCGGGGCGTCGTCGCCGCGGGCGCCGACACCATCGCCTTCGAGTGCCTCCCTCCGGGCGCGGGACACAGCGTGCTGCCTGCTCACCGGGTACTGCTCGTCAACGCCGGCATCTACATCATGGAAACCCTCGACCTCGAGGAGCTCGCCGCCCAGGGCGTGCACGAGTTCGTCTTCGTCGCCTCGCCGCTCAAGTTCTACGGCGCGACCGGATCGCCCGTCCGTCCCCTGGCGGTGACGAGCGGTGCATGACGCGACCCTCGCCCAGGCGATCGCGCGGTTCGCCGCCGGGGCCCGCTACGAGAACCTGCCCCCGGCGGTCACGGCGAGCGTGCGGCAGCGGGTGCTGGACACGCTCGGCATCTGCATCGCGGCGCAGAGCCTCGACAGCAGTCAGGCCGTCATCGACTACGTCGCCGAGCAGGGCGGTGCCCCCCAGGCGCGCGCGATCGGAGTGCCGCACCGGGTCCCCGCCGCGCTCGCCGCCTTCGGCAATGGAGTGCTCGCCCACTCCCTCGACTATGACGACACGCATCTGCCTTCGGTGCTCCATCCGAGCGCGACCATCGTGCCCAGCGTGCTCGCCGCCGCCGAGCGCGCGGGCACCGACGGGCGCACGGCGGTCACGGCGATCGCCGTGGGTCTCGAGGTCTGCGTCCGCATCGGCATGGCCGGCTACGACCGGCAGGCCGGCAACTCGGTGTTCTTCGAGCACGGGCAGCACGCGACCTCGATCTGCGGCGCCCTCGGTGCCGCGGTGGCCGTGGGCGTCGTTCTCGGCCAGGACGAGGCACAGCTGACGAGCTGCCTCGGCGTCGCGGCGTCCATGGCCGCCGGCATCATCGAGGCCAACCGGACCGGTGGCAACGTCAAGCGACTGCACTGTGGCTGGGCCGCGCACTCCGCCGTGACGGCGGCCGACCTCGTCAGCCGGGGCATCACGGGCCCGCCGACCGTGCTCGAAGGGCGGTTCGGGTTCTTCGAGGCGTTCCTGCGCGGCGAGTTCGACCCCGCCGCCATCCTCGAGGGCCTGGGAACCGAGTGGGAGGTGCCCAGGATCTTCTTCAAGCCGTACCCCGCCAACCACTTCACCCACGCCGCCATCGACGCCGCCACCGCGCTGCGGCGCAGGGGCGTGGACCACCGTGCGGTGCGCAGCCTCACCCTCGGCGTCCCGGCGCCGGTCATCAGGACGATCGGCGAGCCGATCAACGGCAAGCGCCGCCCGGTCACGGGTTATCAGGCCCAGTTCTCCGGTCCGTACGCCGTCGCCGTCGGCCTGCTCGGCGGGGGAGGCGGCCTCGGGGTCGGCCTCGACGACTACACCGACGAGCTCGCGGTCGCCCCCATGCGCCGGGAAATCATGGACAAGGTCAGCGTCGTCGCCGACGACGAGTGCACCCGGATCTTCCCGGAGCAGTTCCCTGCGGTCCTCACCGCCGAGCTCGTCGACGGCTCGGCCGTGACCGAGCGGGTCCTCGTCAACCGCGGCGGTCCGCAGCACCCGCTCTCCGATGACGAGGTCGAGCTCAAGTTCCGTGACAACGCCGGGCGGCACCTTCCCGAGACAGCGGTGGCGCTGATCGCGGCGCGCGTGCTGGCTTTCGACGAACTGAGCGACGTCGGTGCCGCCCTCTCCGCCCTCGACGACGTGGCGGCCATCGAGTACTCCGTCACCACTACCGCGCAGGAAGGCGACCTATGAACTACGACCTCATCGTCCGCGACGTTCGCCTCGTCACCCATGAGTCGCGCCAGGCCGTGCTCACCGACATCGCCGTGACGGACGGGCGGGTGGCCGCCATCGGCCACCTCGGCGACGCCACCGCGACGACGACGGTCGACGGTGGCGGCAAGCTCGCGCTGCCCGGCGTCGTCGACGCCCACCAGCACTGGGGCATCTACAACCCGCTCGAGATCGACACGGAGACCGAGTCGAAGGCGGCGGCCCAGGGCGGTGTGACGACGGGCCTCAACTACATGCGCACCGGGCAGTACTACCTCAACAAGGGCGGCGCGTACCGTGACGTGTTCCCCGAGGTGCTCGAGCGCAGCCAGGGCCGGGCGTACATCGACTACGCCTTCCACCTCGCGCCGATGTCCAAGGAGCAGATCGGCGAGATTCCCGAGCTCATCAAGGAGCACGGCGTCACGTCGTTCAAGATCTTCATGTTCTACGGTGGCCACGGCCTGCACGGCCGGTCCGCGGACCAGAGCTCGTTCCTCATGACTCCCGAGGGCGAGCGCTACGACCTCGCGCACTTCGAGTTCGTCATGCGCGGCATCCAGGCGGCCCGGGAGGCCGAGCCGCAGATCGCGGACTCCATCTCCCTCAGCATGCACTGCGAGACCGCCGAGATCATGTCGGCCTACACCGCCATGGTCGAGCAGGAGGGGCGGCTCACCGGGCTCGAGGCGTACTCCGCCTCCCGGCCTCCGCACTCCGAGGGCCTCGCCATCTCCATCGCCTCCTACCTCGCCCACGAGACGCGGCTGGCGAACATCAACCTGCTGCACCTGAGCGGACGCAAGGCGGTCGAGGCGGCCCTGCTCATGGCGAAGACCTTCCCGCACATCAACTTCCGCCGCGAGGTCACCATCGGCCACCTCGTCGCCGACTACCACAGCGCGTCGGGGATCGGCGGCAAGGTCAACCCCCCGCTCCGCTCGCGTGACGATGTCGAGGGGCTGTGGGAGCACGTCCTCGCCGGCGAGATCGACTGGGTCGTCAGCGACCACGCCTGCTGCCGCGACGAGATGAAGTTCGGCGAGGAGCGCGACAACGTCTTCGTGGCCAAGTCCGGCTTCGGCGGAGCGGAGTACCTCCTGCCGGCGCTCATCACCGAAGGTCGCAAGCGGGGCCTCGGCCTGGACCGGATCGCCGCCCTGACCGCGTGGAACCCGGCCCAGCGCTACGGGCTCTCCGGTCGCAAGGGCGTCGTCAAGGTGGGGTACGACGCCGACTTCTGCCTCGTCGACGACTCGCGGTCGTGGGTCGTGCGCGCCGAGGACTCCCTCTCGACGCAGGAGTACACGCCGTTCGAGGGGTTCGAGCTGTCCGCCGCCGTGACCGACACGTTCGTGCGCGGCCACCACGTCCTGGCCGATGGGGCGATCCAGGGTGAGCCCCGCGGTCAGTACCAGCGGCGCCCGTTGACCACCGAGTAAGGCAACCCGCGACAACCGGCCGCCGACGCGAGAGGAGCACGGCGTGGATCCGTTCAAGGCACACAGTCCCGCACCCGAGCTCACCGCACTCTACGTGCCGGCGGACCGTCCGGACCGGCACGACAAGGCCCTCGCGACGATCGCCGATGTCGTCATCGTCGACCTGGAGGACGCCGTCGCTCCCAGCCGCAAGGACGCGGCGCGGCGCGAGGTCGTCGACCTGCTGCGGCGCCGGTCGTCGGGGCCCGGCACCGCGCGCCTCTGCGTCCGGGTCAACCCGGTGGGCAGTCCGTGGGGCCGGGCCGACCTCGAGGCGCTCGCGGAGGTCCTCGCCGACGTCACCGTGCACTCGGTCCGGCTGCCCAAGGTCGAGTCGGCCCAGGACGTCGACTCGGTGCGGGCCTGCTTCGAGCGGGACGTGCCGGTGTCCGTCCTCGTCGAGACGGCCGTCGGCGTCGAGCGGCTCGGGCAGATCGCCGCGGCGCACGGGGTGGCGTCGGTCGCGCTGGGCGAGGCGGACCTGCGCTCGGATCTGCGGCTGACCGGGGACGGCGGGCTGGACTGGGTGCGCTCGCGGCTCGTCGTCGCCGCCCGCGCCGCCGGGCTGCCGCCGCCGATGATGTCGGTCCACCCCCGGCTGAACGACGACGAAGGTCTGCTCCGGTCCTGCGCGGCCGGGCGTGCCGCCGGGTTTCTCG
Organism: Dactylosporangium sp. NPDC049742; assembly: GCF_040674675.1. NCBI lineage: Bacteria > Bacillati > Actinomycetota > Actinomycetes > Micromonosporales > Micromonosporaceae > Dactylosporangium > Dactylosporangium sp. NPDC049742. The sequence goes on from NZ_JBFANF010000008.1 coordinate 68,825, forward strand.
GGCGCACCGCCGTCCACCCGCGGCAACTGCCGCTGATCGTGGAGGGCTTCGCACCCGAGCCGGCGCAGGTCGAGAAGGCCGAGAGCCTGCTCGCGGCGCTCGCCCGGGGGCAACAGGTCGCGGCGGGAGTCGTCGTCCTGCCCGACGGTCAGATGGCCGACGCCGCCATGGCCGCGGCAGCCGAGCACGTCGTCGCCGTGCACCAGCGAGTTCAGGTGCTGCGGCAGATGTACAGCGCGGCGCCGGCGTGAGACGGAGCAACAGGTAACTGACAGGTGTCGTGCCGACGGGGCGGCTGCGGTCGGGGAGCACGGCGTTGACGGAAAGGAGGCCGCACGATGCGCATGGACGGGTTCCTTCTCGGGCCTGGCCCCGCAGGCCGCTGTGACGACTACCGGGTGGGTGGCGCCGTCGTGCACCGTACCGACGCCGGTTGGCGCATGTGGTACTACTGCCGCGACCGCGCCTATGACCGCCCGGCACCGGGCACGCTGGGGTCCGGGCGGATCGCGTTGGCCACCTCCCCTGACGGCATCGGGTGGGAGAGGTTCGACGGCCCTGAAGAGCTCGGCTCGGTGTTCGCCCCGAGCAGCGACCCGGCGAGTTTCGACGCCTCTCACGTGGGACTCACCGACGTCACCTTCGACGGGCGGCTCTGGCATCTGTGGTACTTCGGCGGCGACCTGACCGTACGGGCGAGCCAGACCCGGCTCGGGGCGGTGACGGGGCTCGGGATGCGCCCGGGGCATGCGATCAGCCCCGACGGGGTGACCTGGACCCGCGTTCCGGGCCCGGCCACCGGCGGTGCCATCCTCGACTACGACCCGGACCGGCTCTACCGCGCGTGGCCGAACGCCTTCGGTGACCCCGACGGGACGATCTTCGTCCAGACGACCTCACCGACCCTGGACCTCGGCGTGTTCCACACGGACACCTTCGTGTCCGCCGACGGGGTCGTCCTGACCGGCGTGGGGCCGCTCGTCTGGGCTGACGGCGAGCGGCCCTGGGACTCGCACGGCATCGTGACGCGGCAGGTGCTCGAGAACCCGTTCGGCGTGGGTCGCCGCTGGCTCATGCTCTACACCGGGCTCGACGAGCGTCATGGCCGCTCGGTCGCGACCGCCGACTCCGACGACGGCCGGCACTGGCACCACCAGTCCGACGGCCCGGTGCTGACGGCGGGGGAGCCCGGCGCGTGGGACAGCCTCGGCGCGGCGGCGACCCGGCTGGTCCCGGTCGAGGACCGGCTGCATCTGTACTACTACGGCTTCAGCTCACTCGCCGACGACGACTCCCCCCGAGGGATCGGCCTCGCGATCGCCCACCGCCGGCCGGGGTCGTCGTTCCGGCGCGTCACGACCCCTGACGACCAGTACTGACGCAAGCGACCCCTGACGACCGGTACTGACGCAAGCGACCCCCGATGACCAGTACGGACGCTCCCGAAGGAGGAGAACGAGATGGCGGACGTCAACCTGCTCGTGGCCGGTGCGGGCGGCGGCATCGTCGCGGCGCTGCGGGCCCAGGAGCTCGGCCTCTCGGTCGCGGTGATCGACGCGAACGAGCACTTCCTGCGGGCGAACAACACGGCGATGTCGACGGCAATGATTCCGGGTGCCGGATCGCTGTTCCAAAATGAGGCGGGTGTCGAGGACTCGCCGGAGATCTTCGCCGACGATGTCCGGCACAAGACCAAGGGCCGCGCCAACCCGGTCGTCACCGACGCGCTGAGCCGGATCTCGGCCCCGCTCGTCGAGTGGCTGGCCGGCTCGCTCAAGCTGCCACTCGAGCTCGTCACGGATTTCGAGTACCCCGGGCACACGCGGCACCGGTGCCACACCGTGCCGGGACGGCACGGCACGATCCTGCTCGGCATGCTCCACCGGGTCGCCCGGGAGCGGGGGATCGACATCGTCGTCCCCGCGCGGCTCGTCGCGGCCCGGCACCAGGACGACGCCCTCGTCGCCGTCACCGAGGCGCCGGACGGGACGACCGAGGAGATCTCCTGCGACGCCCTCGTGCTCGCGACGAACGGCTTCGGGGCCGACGCGGCGCTCGTCGCCGAGCACATCCCGGAGATCGCCGGCGCCGTCTACCACGGCAGCGAGGCCTCGCGCGGCGACGCGCTGAGCATCGGGCGGACGTTCGGTGCGGCCGTCGACTGCCTCGACGCGTACCAGGGCCACGGGGCGCTCTCGCTCAGCAGCATCCTCGTCGGCTGGGCCACGGTGATGCACGGCGGGTTCATCGTCAACACGAGCGGCGGCCGGTTCGCCGACGAGACCCAGGGCTACTCCGAGTTCGCCGCGCTCGAGCTCACGCAGCCGGACCACCGCGCGTTCATCATCTTCGACCAGCGGATCCACGACGCGTGCCTCGCCTTCGAGGACTTCCGTCAGACGAAGGCGTCCGGGGTGCTGCGCCAGGGCGACTCGGCGGCCGAGCTCGCCGCGCGGCTCAGCCTGTCCGCGGACCGGCTCGAGGCCTCGTTCGCGCAGGCCGAGGCCGGGCGCCGCGGCGCGACCGACCCGCACGGGCGCTCCCGATGGGGCGAGACGGACCTCGCCGCTCCGTTCTACGGGGTCGAGGTGCGTCCCGCGCTCTTCCACACCCAGGGCGGGCTCGCCGTCGACGGAGCGGCCCGCGTCCTCGACGCCGCCGGCGAGCCCATCGCCGGGCTCTACGCGGCGGGCGGCGCAGCCGTGGGCATGAGCGGCCGGGGGGCGGACGGTTACCTGGCCGGCAACGGGCTGCTCGCGGCGCTCGGGCTGTCCTTCATCGCGGCCGAGGACGTAGGCCGCCGGCTGGCAGGCCGCTGACCGCAACAAAGCCGCTGAAGCAACAAAGCGGCGGACGCAACAGAGCCGCTGACCGTAACAACGAGGCCGGTGTTCGTAACAACGATGCCGGCAACCGAAACACAGCGGCCGTGACCGTGACGAACTGACCGGACGAGTTGTCACAGGCCCCTTGTTCGGCGGTTACCTAGATCGCTATGGTGCATGCAATGGAACGGTGTTACGCATAGCGGAATTGATGACCGGCTCACCCATGGAGGGATGAACGTGAAGACAGGTCTCAAACAGCGCGGCCGGGCCAACTTCAACCTGCTGGCGGATCTCGCCGCATGGAGCGGCCGGGAGCTGCAGGCCTCGGCCGAGCGGACGCTGGACGAGCGGCTCGAAGGCGAGACCCTTCCCGAGGGTGACCGCGAGCGGCTGCGTCGCGGCTACGAGCTGCTCGACGGCTCCAGATCCTTTGCCTGGGACCGTTTCTACACCCGACTCATCGCCGAGCGTCAGTTCGTCGCGGGCCTGGAGGCGTACGAGGACGGGGCGGCGGAGATCCGGGCGGAGTACGAGGCGAACGCCGGCAAGGGTGGCGTGCTCGAGCTCAACCCGGACGTCGAGATCCCCGAATACTGGACGACGGAGTTCCACCTCACGCCGGGCGGCTGGGACGGCCACGAGCACATGGGCTTCATCATCCACGACTACGTCTACGACCTGATCTTCGCGACCGGCGGGATCGGTGCCATCAAGCCGGGCAGCCACTTCTCCGACCTGCGCTACGTCACCGCCGTCGAGGGCGACCGCGACCACTACGACAACATCCTCGAGCTCGGCGTCGGGACCGGCCGTTACGCCCTCGCGCTGCAGCACGCCTACCCGAACGCGAAGATCCACGGCGTCGACCTCGGCCCGAGCGAGCTGCTGCACGCCAAGCTCGTCGCCGCGCGCAACGGCTTCGAGTGGAACCTGCGCCAGGCCCAGGCCGAGGCCACCGGCTATGCCGCGGACACCTTCGACCTCACCACGGCCTTCATCCTCTTCCACGAGATCCCGGCCCCGGCCGCCAAGGCCGTGGTCAAGGAGGCGTTCCGGGTCACCAGGCCCGGCGGGGAGTTCCTCGTCGCCGACGTCGCGCCCTACCGCGAGCACGAGAGCCTCTTCCGCTCGGTCGTGCTCGACTGGGAGACGGACCACCGCAACGAGCCGTTCTGGCGCGGCGCACTCCTCACCGACCGGAAGGCGCTGCTCGAGTCCGCCGGCTTCGTCGACGTCCAGGAGTACGGCGTGGGCACGGCCAACTACCCGTGGATCACCAAGGGCGTCAAGCCCGCAGCCTGAGGCACCACGCTTCCGCCCCGGCGGCGGAACGGCACCGCGCCACCCCCTGAGAGGAAGCCATGGAAGTTCCTAAGTACTTGGAGAAGGCGACGATCGACGATCTCGCCCGGATGATCGAGGGCCTCGTCGAGGAGTTGTGGGTGACCAAGGACCGGCTGTTCGTCCTCGAGGAGGTTCTCGCGGGCAAGGGCACGCTGTCCGACTCGACCGTCGACGAGCACCTGCCCTCCGAGCCGCTGCAGGCCGTGCTCCGGCGCGAGCGGATGCGTCTCATCCAGCGGGTCCTCGGCGCTCCCCAGATGGACCACTGACATGGCCATCCTCGTCGCCCCCGCGCTGCGCTCCTCGCTCGGGCAGGCCCTCGGTCTCGCCGGGCGCACTGTCGTCGTCACCGGCGCCAACTCCGGCATCGGGCAGGCCGTGGCCCTCGGCCTCGCCGAGCTCGGCGCCAACGTCCTCGGTCTCGCCAGGCGTGAGGAGGGACTGGCCGCGGTCGCCGAGCAGGCCGCGCAGGCCGGCATCTCGTTCGCCTACGCCGTCGCCGACGTCACCGACGAGGCCTCCGTCGAGGCGGCCATGGACCGCGCCGTCGAGACCTTCGGCGGGCTGCACGGTGTCGTCGCGAACGCCGGTATCGCCGTCGTTCAGCCCGCGCTCGAGGTCGGCGCCGACGACTTCCGTTCCGTCGTCGACACGAACCTCAACGGCGTGTTCCTCACGGCCCGCAGCGCGGCCAAGAGGATGACCGACGGCGGCTCGATCGTCCTGACCAGTTCGAGCTTCGCCCGCCGCGGTTTCCCGGACTGGTCGAGCTACAACGCGAGCAAGGCCGCCGTGTCGATGCTCGCCGGGACCCTCTCCGTCGAGTGGGTGCCGCGCGGCATCCGGGTCAATGCGATCGGCCCGACCGCGACGCTGACGCCGGTCAACGAGGCCCTCTTCGCCGACCCGGACTTCACCGCGGCGGTCGTCGCGGGGATTCCGGCGGGCCGCATCCTCGACGCCCGTGAGCTCATCCTGCCCACCGCGTTCCTGCTCAGCCCCGTCAACGGGATGATCCTCGGCCAGACCCTCATGGTCGACGGCGGCCAGACCCTCTGAAACGCCTTCCGAGCAGCACAACCCTGGAGGCCTCGCCCCATGACTCAGAACAGCCCCCGCGTCGTCCACGACGTGCCCGACGCGTCCTTTCCTGACTGGTACCCGAGCAGCCCGGTCGTCACCGCCGGCCCGTTCGCGTTCACCGCCTCGATGAGCGCCACCGACTTCGACAACGGCGGGCTCGCCGAGGCCGCGCAGGTCGAACCGGGCCTGCCGCTGCACCGCGGCCACCCGGTGAAGAAGCAGGTCCGTGAGGTGTACCGCCGCCTCGACTCCGCGCTCACCGTCGCCGGGTCGAGCCTCGAGCAGGGCGTGTGCATCAACCAGTGGCAGCCGACCTTCCACACCGACGGGCACCTGGAGCCGGGGTGGACGCCGCGCTATCAGACCCACTGGGAGGACTGGCGCTTCGTCGCGCACTCGTACATTCAGGGCCGCGACGAGTTCCTCCTGTCCGACCGCCCGGCGAGCTGCCTGCTGCCCGTCGAGCGCCTCGTCGCCACCGACACCCACGTCGAGATCCAGCTCATCTCGCTGCTCGACGGGTCCGGTATCGAGAAGCGCGCCTACGCTCACGACGTCCACAGCCCGCTCGGTGGCTACTCGGTCGGCGTCGAGTCCGGCCCCTACCTGTTCAGCGCGGGCTTCATCCCGACCGACTTCGAGTCCGGCCTGCACCCGAACGCCCGTGTGCCACAGCACATCTGGTACGGCAACCAGGTCGCCGCGGAGACCGACGAGACGTTGCGCCAGATCCGCATCACGATGGAGGCGGCCGGCGGGGACTGGCGTGACGTCATCAAGGTCGTCATCTACCTCACGCCCGAGGGCGTCCGGCAGCTGCCCGCCATCGACGAGGTCTGGGCCAGGCACTGGCCGACCGACCCGCCCGCGCGCACCGTCGTCCCCGTCTCCGGCATCGGTGGGGTCAAGGGCGGCAACGTCGAGATCTACGTCGTCGTCGCGCGTCCTGGGCACGGCGGCGACCGCCACATCATCCGCACCGACAACGCGCTCGCGCCGATCGGGCACCAGGCCCAGGCCGTCCGCAGCGGCCCCCTGCTGTTCCTGTCCGCGCAGCTCGGACGCACCGCTTCCGGCGCGCCCGACGGCGCCTTCGCCCGCAGCCTGCCGCACACCCGGCGCCACATCGTCGACCAGGTGCGGCGCATCCACGAGGACGTGGCGGCGATCTGCGAGGCGGCCGGCACCTCGATCGAGAACGCGGTCCGTGCCGACCTGTTCCTGTCCGACCTCGAGGACCTGCCGACCGTCTTCCAGGCGTGGCCCGAGCCCTTCACGAACGGGCTGCCCGCGGCCGGGTTCTACGAGGTCCCACGGGACTTCCAGGAGGTCCCGGGCTGCGCACTCAGCGTCGACCTCATCGTCCACATTCCTGAGCAGTGAGGTTCGCAGGCCCGTGACCGAGACCGCCGCCCGAATCAAGCAGGTCCGCGACGGCATGCGGATCCTGTGGGACGTCACCATCACGATGGACGACGGCCTGCCGCTCGCCGCCGACGTGTTCCTGCCGGAGGAGCCCGGACGCTACCCGGTGCTCCTCAGCTACGGTCCCTACGCCAAGGGGCTGCCCTTCCAGGTGGGCTACCCCACGGCGTGGGAGTCGCTGTCGGGCGACCACCCTGACGTCGCCGCGGGCAGCTCCTGCGCGTACCAGAACTGGGAGGTCGTCGATCCGGAGAAGTGGGTGCCGCACGGCTACGCCATCGTGCGGGTCGACTCCCGGGGCTGCGGCCGCTCGCCCGGCTACATCGACCACTTCTCCGCGCGCGAGACGAAGGACTTCGCCGCGTGCGTCGAGTGGGCGGCGGACCAGCCCTGGTCGACCGGCAAGGTCGGCACCTCGGGCGTGTCCTACTTCGGGATGAACCAGTGGCAGGTCGCGGCGGCACGGCCGCGCGGCCTCGCCGCGGTCTGCATCTGGGAGGGCGCGAGCGACTTCTACCGCGACGCGTCCCACCACGGCGGCATCCTGTCGACGTTCTGGGAGCACTGGTACGACAAGCAGATCAAGGTCGTCCAGTACGGCCTCGGCGACCGCGGCCCGGTCAACCCCATCACCGGCCTCAACGTCTGCGGCGACGAGACGCTCAGCGAGGCGGAGCTCGCCGCGAACCGGTGCGACTTCGGCGCGGTCATCCGCTCCCACCCGCTGCTCGACGACTGGCACGGCGAGCGCTCCGGCGTGCTGGAGCACATCGAGGTGCCGTTGCTCAGCGCCGGGAACTGGGGCGGCTCCGGGCTGCACCTGCGCGGCAACGTCGAGGGCTTCCTGCGGGCCGGCAGCGCGCAGAAGTGGCTCGAGATGCACGGCCTGGAGCACTGGACGACCTACTACACGGACTACGGGCGGGAGATCCAGCTCGCGTTCTTCGACCACTTCCTCAAGGGCGTCGACAACGGCTGGGACCGGCGCCCGCCCGTGAGCCTGCTCGTCCGCTCACCCGGCGAGGTCTACGAGGAGCGAGCCGCGTCCGCGTGGCCGCTGCCGGGGACGGCATGGCGGCGTCTCGAGCTCGACCCCGACCTGCTCCAGTTCGTCGAGGAGAGCGACGCTGAACCGGGATCCGTCGAGTTCTCCGGTGGCAGGGAGGTCACCTTCCGGCTGCCGGCGACCGGCGCGGATCGTGAGATCACCGGCCCGGTCTCGGCGAAGCTGTTCGTGTCCACCGACTCGGACGACGCCGACGTCTTCCTCACCGTGCGGCTGTTCGACCCCGGCGGCAAGGAGGTCACCTTCGCCGGCGCCGTCGACCCCAACGCGCCGATCAGCATGGGGTGGCTGCGGCTGAGCCATCGCGAGCTCGACGAGGCCGCCTCCACCCCGTGGCGGCCGATCCACTCGCACTCGCGCACCCTTCCCGTCGAGGCGGGCGAGGTGTACGAGGTCGACGTCGAGGTCTGGCCGACGTGCATCGTCGTCCCCGCCGGCTACACGCTCGCGGTGACCATCGGCGGCCGGGACTACGAGAATCCCGACCTCGAGGACGCGGTGACGATGTCCAACTTCAAGAACGCCATGAAGGGCTGCGGGCCGTTCCTGCACGACGACCCGGTCGACCGTCCGGCACAGCGGGACGCCGCGCGGGTTCGCGTCCACTGCGGCGGTGACCACCGGTCGAGCGTCCTGCTGCCCTTGCAGGAGCGCTGATCGCCGTGTCCGCGGAGTCCGCCTGCCCCCCGCCGCTGCCCGTGTGGCTGCGGGAGGCCCTCAGGTCCGCCGTCTCGGCCGAGCTCATCGCGGAGGTCGTGGCCGTCGACCTCGACGCGGCGTTCGATCACCTGCGCGACGACGAGGAGTTCGTCGCCGCGCTGACCGCGAGCGTCACGGAGAACGTGCGAACCCTGCACCGGGTCGCGATGGGCGAGGTCGAGCTCGACGAGCTCGACCTCGTGCAGCCCCGGCGCCTCGCCGTCGTCCAGGCTCGGCGGCGCGTCGTGCAGGCGTCCCTGCACCTGTCCTACCGCGTCGGGTTCCTCACCATGTGGCGGGACTGGGTGGGCCGCCTCGACGCCGTCGAGACGGACCCCGCCCGCCGGTGCGAGGGTGCCCGCCTGCTCACCGAGCTCGTCATGGCCTACCAGAACGCGGCGCTGGCCCAGGTGGCCCGCGAGCACATGCTCACCGAGGAGAGCCTGCAACGGTCGCGGGACCACCTCCGCTTCCGCCTCGTCAAGGACCTGCTCAACGGCGACCACGTCCCGGACAAGTTCGAACTGCTCGGACTCGGCTACGACATCGACGCCGACCACATCGCCGTCGCGTCGCGTGCCGATGCCGGCAGCACCGACTGGGTGCGCCGCGCTCAGGCGACCTGTGCCGTGACGGACGTCCTGCACCACACCGAGCCGGACGGCATCCACGTGCGGTTCCTCGCCCGGCGGGCGTGGACCGCCGAGGCGCGGGCGGGGCTGCGCCGGCTGCTCGCCGAGCACGGTGTCGCCGCCGAGGTGAGCGCACCCGCGCGTGGCCTGGAGGGACTACGCCACGCCTACGGCCAGCTGGGGCGGCTGCGCCGGATTCGAGGGGCGTTCGCCGGGAGGCATCAGCGTTACCAGCTCGCCCGTGACGGGGTCATCGAGTACGCCGACGTCCGCCTCGAGGCGATCTTCCTCGACGACCTGCCCATCGCCGCCCAGCTCGTCGAGGAGGAGCTCGCGACCTTGAGCGGCACCGGCAGCGGGCTCGACGTGCTCCGCGAGACCCTGTGCGTCTGGCTGCGTGAGCGCAACTACGCCGCGACCGCGAGAGCCCTGCACCTGCACGAGAACACCGTGCGCAACCGCGTCCACCGCATCGAGGAGCTGCTCGGTCACGACCTGCAGTCCCGCCATGCCGAGCTCATGCTCGCGCTGCGCCTGCACGACCTGCTCACCGGCCTGAACGAGCCGGCTACACCGATCCGCCGTGCGATGTGAGCAGCTCCCGGGCCCGCTCGGTGGCCAGCGTGGTGTAGTGCCCGATCGCCGCCTTGACCGCCGTCAGGTCACGCTGCCGGTAGCCGCTGACGATCCGCTGGTGGACGTCGACGAACTGCGAGGAGCTCTTCCGGGTCATCCCGAAGCTGTGCGCCATGATCGTCGGCATGGCCAGCGCCTCGTACTGGGCGATGGCGCGCCGGTTGCCCGAGAGCCCGATGAGGAAGCGGTGGAACCGGTCGTTGGCCTCGAGGTAGGCCTCGAAGTCGGTGAACTCGTCGTTGAGGATGAACCGGGACAGCTCGCCGCAGTGCTGGTCGAGGGCGACCAGGTCGTCCTCGGACACGGAGCCGACGGTCAGGTCGGCGACCCCCTGCTCGATGATCGCGCGCGCCTCGAACGCCTCCGCGGCGTCGTCGGCCGTGAACGGGGCGACCCGATGGCCGTGCCGCGTCGACATGATGAGCCCTTCACGGCGCAGCGTCGACAGCCCGGCGAGGACGGCGGCCGGCTCGACGTCGAGGCGTCGCGCCAGCCTCGGAACGTCGATGTCGTCGTGCCCGTCGATCTCCCGCGCGAGGATCATGTCGCGCAGCCGCTGGTACACCTGGTTGAAGCGGTCGAGCGTGAGCCCGCCGAACCCGCCGCGGAAGTACGTCAGGGGCAGGCCCTCACGCGCCTGGGCATCCCGCGCCCGGCCGATGAAGATGCTGTGGCTGCCCGCCTGCACCGTGTCCGACACCTCGCACTCGATCGAGGCCAGGGCGTCGGTGAGGACGGGATTGCCGAGGACTCCTTCGTGGACGCGCACCCCGGTGAACTTGTCGTCGCTCGGGCGGGCGAACTGCAGCGCGAGCTGTTCCTGGCCCTCGGCGAGGATGTTGAGGCAGAAGGTGCCCGCCTCGGCGACGGTCCGCTCGGTCGGCACCGAACGGTTGACGCAGACCAGGACCATCGGCGGGTCGAGCGACAGTGACGTGAGCGCACTGACCGTCATGCCGGCCCGCGCCTGGACGCCTCGTGACGTGAGGACGGCGACGCCGGTGGCGAAGCGACCGGCGACATTGCGGAAATGGTCGCGGTCAACGTTTGGCGTCCGAACGACGGTCATGTCCCGAGTCAACCTCCCACGCCGGCAGCGGGGCAATCACGGCTTCCCACATCTCGCCCCGGTCAGGTTGTGAGAAGCCGTAATTGTTCCGGGGTTGACCAGCGGATTGACTGAGCCGGTGAGACTTGGATACTTCGCGATGCCACTGCACCGCCCCGGACGTCCATGGGTGGAGACGCTCCGCGAGGACCGCGAGGCGGTCATCCTCGCCGATCGGCTCGGATTCCACGACGCCTTCATCGGTGAGCACCTGACGGACACGCTGGAGAACATCACCAACTCGATGCTGTTCCTCGCGACGCTCGTCGGCGACGCTCCCCGGATCAAGCTCGCGACCGGCACGACGAACCTGTCACACCAGCACCCGGCGCTCGTCGCGGCCAACGCGGCGATGTTCGACCACCTGACCGGCGGCCGGCTCATCTTCGGCATCAGCCCCGGGGCGCTGCCGTCGGACGCCGAGGTGCTCGGCATCCTCGACGAGGACCGGGGCGCGATGTTCGCCGATGCCATCGAGGTCATCCTCAAGATCTGGGAGGGTGAGCCGCCCTACGACATCGTGTCCGGGAGCGGGCGTTACAGCGTCTCGACGCGGCGGTCGATGGACCTTCCGCTCGGTGTGGGCGTCCTGCCCAAGCCGCTGCAGAGCCCGCGCCCCGAGGTCGTCGGCACCGTCGTCGCGCCCTTCTCCAAGGGCGTCGTGGAGATGGGCCGCAAGGACTTCCACCCGCTGTCGGCCAACTTCCTGCTGCCGCAGTGGGTGGCCACGCACTGGGGCAAGTACGTCGAGGGCAAGGACGCCGTCGGGGTCAAGGCGGACCCGGCCGACTGGCGGATCGCGCGGACGGTCTTCGTCGCCGACACCGAGCAGGCGGCCCGCGCCTACGGGCGGGACGACCGGAACAGCCCCTACCGGTTCTACTACGAGCAGATGCTGCGCAAGATGACCAAGCTCGGGCGGCTGGGCCTGTTCAAGCGCGACCGCAGCGAGCCGGACGAGGCGATCACCCTTGACCGGGTCCTCGACGACCTCGTCATCTGCGGCACGCCCGAGCAGGTGGCCGAGCAGCTCGTCGCCTTCGAGCAGCAGACCGGACCGTTCGGGGAGCTCGTCTACGCCGGCCTCGACTGGGTCGACGAGGGGCTCGCGCGGCGGTCGATGGAGCTCATGGCGGCCGAGGTCATGCCCCTGGTCGAGAGGTACGGCAGCGGTGCGTGACCGGATGCCGAAGTTGCCGGCGACGGCACTGACGCGGGCGCAACGGGAGGCTGTTGCGGCGATCACCGCCGGCCCCCGGGGCGATCTCTTCGGGCCCTTCGTCCCGCTCCTGCGCAGCCCCGGCGCCATGGTCCGGCTGCAAGAGGTCGGCGCCCACCTACGGTTCGGGTCCGCCCTGCCCAAGGCGGTGCTCGAGCTGGCCGTCCTTCAGGTGGCCCGCGCCCGGAACCAGGTCTTCGAGTGGGGCTATCACTGTCAGCTCGCCCTCGACGCGGGCGTCCCCCGGGAGGTCGTGGAGGACATCGCGGCCGGCCGGGAGCCGGGTCCGCTGGCGGAGCCGCTGGCGACGGGCTACGCGGTCGTCGCCGGCGTCCTGGCCGGCGACGACATCACCGACGAGCTCTACGACCGGGCGCTCGACGTGCTCGGCGAGGAGGGTCTCATCGACGTCATCGTCTGCGCGGGCTACTACACGACCCTCGCCATGGTGATGAACGCGACCCGGACCGACGCCGGCGCGCTCAGCCCGCCGGTCGAGATGAGCCTGTCGTGAGCGGGGTGGCCGTCCGCGGCCGCACCCTGCGGGAGGGTCAGGGTCAGGGCCCGACCGTCGTGCTGCTGCACCCGCTCGGCGCCGGCGCCGACTTCTGGGAGCGGGCCGCCGCCTCGCTCGACGGTCTCGGCGTGTACTCCGTCGACCTTCCGGGGCACGGCGGCTGCCCGGTCCCCGACGAGCAGTACGGCGCGGCGGACGTCGCGGCCGCGCTCGCGACGCACCTGCGCGGCCTCGGTCACCAGGGTGTGCACGTCGTGGGGCTGTCCCTCGGCGGCCTCGTCGCCCTCGAGCTCGCGGCGCACGACCCCGGGCTCGTCTCCAGTCTCGTCGTGGCGGCCACCGTGCCGTTCTACCCGGAGGACTGGCGCGAGAGGTGGCGGGTCCGGGCCGCCGACGCCGCACGCCTGGGCGTGACCCCGTTCGTCGAGCCCACGTTGCAGCTGTGGCTCACCCCCGCGGCCCTCGCCGCCGACGGGCCCGAGGTCGCCTACGTGAAGCGCACCCTCGCGGACATCGACCCGCGCGGCTACGCCCTCGCGTGCCTGGCCCTCGCGGAGGCCGACGTCGCCTCGCGGCTCGGCACGATCACGGCGCCGACCCTGCTCGTCGACGGCGGGCTCGACGCGCCGCTGTTCCACGACGGCGCCGCCCGCCTCGCCCGGTCGATCCCCGGCGCCCGCCGCGCCGTCATCCCCGGGGCGCGGCACGCCAGTGCCCTCGAGTTCGCCGAGCCCTTCGCGCGGCTCGTACGGGACTGGGTGCGACCCGGGAATGACGGCCCGGATGAAGGGAACCGGTCATGAACGCGACCGGCCGGCCAGTCGTCGGCTTCGTCGGGCTCGGGGTCATGGGCTCGGCCATGGCGGGCAACGTCCTTGCCCGCGGGGCGTTCGAGGTCCACGGCTACGACATCGACGCGGACCGGCGCCGCGCGTTCGCCGACGCCGGGGGAGTGGTGCACGACGACCTCGCCTCGCTCGTCGCGGCCGGCGACCTCGTGCTCACCTCCCTGCCGAGCGCCGCGGCCTTCGAGTCCGTCCTCGGTGGACTCGTCGAGCACGCGCGCCCGGGGACGGTCGTCGTCGAGACGAGCACCCTGGATCTGCGCACCAAGCTCGACGGGGCGACCCGCCTCGCCCGGGCGGGCGTCGAGATGCTCGACTGCCCGCTGAGCGGCACCGGTGCCCAGGCCCGGGCCGGCGACCTCGTCGCCTACGTGAGCGGCGCGCCGGAACCGGTAGGGCGGGCCAGGAGCCTCGTCGAGGCCTTCACGCGCGCCCACTTCGAGCTCGGCAAGGTCGGCAACGGCACCCTGATGAAGCTGGTGGCGAACCATCTCGTCGCGGTGCACAACGTCGCCGCCGCCGAGGCGCTCGGGTTCGCCCAGGACCTCGGCCTCGACCTGTGGCAGGTGCTCGCCGCCGTCGGGGACGGAGCCGGCGGCTCGCGGATGCTCGGTGTCCGCGGCCCCGACATGGTGCGGGGGCGCTACGAGCCGGCGAGCATCCGCATGGACGTCTTCGCCAAGGACCTCGAGATCATCGGGGCGGCCGCGGCCGAGGCGGGCACCGTGACGCCCCTGTTCGACGCCGCCCGGGCCATCTACCGCGACGGGCTGTCGGACGGCCTCGTCGCCAGCGACACGGCCGTCGTGTTCGAAGTGCTTCGTGGGCACCCTCGCCCACGCGACCCGGCGCCCAGCGGGCGACGGGCATCCGAATCGGTCGACAACGGAAGGGAACACCCATGATCACCGGAATCCGCGGTGTGAACATCAAGGTTCGTGACCAGGATCGGTCGGCGAGCTTCTGGACCGAGCAGGTCGGCCTGGAGGTCGTCAGCGACGTCGTCATGCCCGACTTCGCCCCGCGTCGCTGGTTGGAGACGGCCCCCGCGTCGCGCAACTCGTTGATGATCCTGCACTGGCCGGTCTTCGACGAGGTGGAGTTCTACTCGGGCATCACCTTCACCTGCGACGACATCCACCAGACCTACGAGGAGCTCAAGGCCAAGGGCGTCGAGTTCGTCTCCGAGCCGTTCCTGGCCGGCTTCGGCTGGTGGGCGACCTTCAAGGACCCCGACGGCAACGTGTTCGTCCTGCGGCAGGAAAAGGGCTGAGCGCAGCCATGGTCGCGCGCCCGCCGCGGGCGGGCGCGCATCAGCGACAACGAAAACTCACGACGGGGCCGGAAGGCGGTTGACGATGGTGGAACGTTCGGTCATTCTCCCTCGCTGGGTGTACCTCGGTGGCGGTGAGGTGCGCACAGGCGCGGCGGTGGTCGTCGAGGGCGACCGGATCGCCCAGGTCCTGCCGGCCGACCAGGCCGAGGGCATCGACGCCCGGCGCATCGAGCTGACCGACAAGGTCCTGCTGCCGGGGCTGGTCAACATGCACACCCACGCGGGTGCCGGCCCCGTCGGCCGGGCCGTGTCGGAGGACTACGAGCTGCCGACGGGCATGCCGTTCTACGTGCCGCTGTCGCGGCTGTGGCGGCACGCCTACCGGGAAGAGCTGCGGGAGCAGTTCCGC
This sequence comes from Dactylosporangium sp. NPDC049742, assembly GCF_040674675.1. Lineage (NCBI taxonomy): Bacteria > Bacillati > Actinomycetota > Actinomycetes > Micromonosporales > Micromonosporaceae > Dactylosporangium > Dactylosporangium sp. NPDC049742. Next base: position 83,912 of record NZ_JBFANF010000008.1, read on the forward strand.
GCGGTCATCGAGTGGGACGTCCTCGGCATGATGCGGACCGGGACGACGACGATCCTCAACCACGCGTCGACCGACATCGAGGGCTACCTGCACATCGCCGAGCGCGTCGGAGTGCGGACCTTCGCCGGTCCGACGATCCCGCTCGACGTCACCGCCCGCCTGGGCCAGCTCTCCGGCGGGCGGGAGGACCGCAAGCAGACCACCTCGGAGGAGGTCCAGCTGGCCGAGCTCGAGGAGCTCGAGCGGATGTTCGGGGAGTGGGACGGCGCGGCAGGCGGGCGGATCACGATGGTCCTCGGGCCGGCCGCGGTGCACACCGACGAGTTCAGCGTGCTGGCCGGGGTCGGCGTGGCGGCGAAGCGGCTCGACTGCCTCGTCACGACCCACCTGTGCCAGGCGCCGAGCGAGCTCGCCGCGACGCAGGAGCGCTTCGGCACGACCCCGCTGCGGGTCCTGCAGCGGGCCGAGCTGGCCAACGAGCGGCTCATCGCCGCGCACGGCACGTACCTGCCGGACGAGGACCGCCGGCTCGCGGCCGACACCGGGATCACCATCGTCCACTGCGCCTCGCGCAAGGCGAAGGAGGCCGTCATCTCGCCTTCGGTGTCCTTCCAGGACTCGGGCATCTCCATCGCGCTCGGTACCGACGGCTTCAACTGCGACATGGTCGAGGAGCTGAAGTTCGCCGCGATGCTCGGCAAGATCGCCGTCGCCCGGTCGCACCGGCCGACCGCCGCCGAGGTCCTCGACCTCGCGACGAGCCGCGCCGCCTCGATCCTGCGCCGGCCCGACCTCGGCGTCATCAAGGAGGGCGCGCGAGCCGACCTCATCGGCGTCGCCGTCACCGACCCGTCGATCGCCCCGGCGCTCGACGTCGTCCAGTCGCTCGTCTACTACGGCAACGGCCGCGACGTCCAGTTCGAGATGGTGGACGGCCGGGTCCTCATCCAGGACGGCACCTTCCTCGACGTCGACCTCGACGGCGTCCGCGCCCGCGCGGAGGCGGCCCTCACGTCGATCTGGGAGTCGGCGATCGACGCGGGCGTCATCGCCGAGGTCCTCCCGAGCATCAACCGCACGCGGCCGCTCGCCTAACCCGTCGGCCCGGGCCCTTTCCGATCACACTCAGCACATCCAGGAGGCGATCCATGACCGATCTGCTTCTCAAGGTCAAACAGAACATCAATCTGCTGGCCGGCAGCCCCGCCATCGTCGGCGACGTGACGACCGCGTCGCGCCGCACCCTGACGTGGGGAGAGCTCGGGACACGACTCGACGGTCTCGTCGGCGGTTTCCGGGAGCGGGGCCGGAAGCCCGGCGACCGCATCGGCATCGCCCACTACCAGGGCACGTTCGGTCTCGAGCTCTACCTCGCCGCGCAGGCGGCGGGCCTGCAGCCGGTGCTGCTCGGCATCACGCTGGGCAAGCACCTCGACGCTGCCGCGCGGGCCATCGACCTCAAGGAACTGTTCACCGGCCCGGAGCTGCTGGAGGCGGCCCGGCAGGCGATGGGGTCGGCGCCCGTCTGGTACACCGAGCCCGGCACCGACACCTACGACGAGGTCGCGCGGCCGGACGGCGACACCGAGTGGGTCGGCCTCCGGGCGCCCGACACGGTGTCCGGGATCCAGTACTCGACGGGCACGACGGGCGTGCCCAAGGGGATGGTCCGCTCCGTCGGCGCGGACTACTGGGACGCCGTCAACCGCTCACTGTGCATGCGGCTGCGCCACTCGGAGCGGTGGCTCGCCGCCAGCCCGACGAACATCAACGTCTCCGTCGGTGCCCTGCGGGGCATGACGCTCATGGGTGGCACGACGATCGCCCTCGACGACGTCTCCATCGCCTCGATCGAGCGCAACAGCGAGGACGGCGTCACCGTCCTGCCGCTGCAGGCGCCCGCCTGGCGGGCGATGCTCGACTCCGGCGCGGCCGAGCGCCTGCTCGACAAGGGCCTGCGGGTCCTCGTCGCGACGGGCCAGCGGACACCGCGCGCGACGCTGCGCCGCCTCGGCGAGCTCGCGGCGGGACGGGGCGAGGTCGTCAACAGCTACGGCCTCACCGAGACCAGCACGCTCGCGATCCTCACGTCCTCGATGCCGGAGTACGGTGACTCGTCCTCGGTCGGGCGTCCCGCACCGCTGAGCACCGTCGACGTCGCGCCCCGGCAGGACGCTCGCGGTGACACGCGCGGTGCCGGGGAGGTCCGGGCGAGCGGCCCGGGCATCTCGCCCGGCTACGTCCTGGCGTCCGAGCTCCACCCGACGGCCACGTCCAACGTCGGCGCGGCGGTCGACGGGTGGTTCTACACCGGTGACGTCGGTCGCTGGGACGAGCGGGGCAACCTGCAGATCCTCGGCCGCTGGAAGGACGCCTTCGTCCTCAACGGCGCATACGTCTACCCGTATGAGATCGAGGGGATCCTCGGTGAGATCCCCGGGGTGCTCGACTCCGTCGTGATCGGCCTGCGCACGGACGGGCGGTCCGCCGGCGGTGAGCTTCCCGCGGACTACATGGCCGTCGTCGTCCACTTCAAGGGCGATGTCGCCGAGCAGCGGCGCGCCATCGGGGCCGCCGTCGCCGAGTTCCCGGCCGCGCTGACGCGGCTGTTGCTCATCGACGAGATGCCGCGCAACTCGAGCGCAAAGATCAACCGGGCCGAGGTCGCCGGCCTCGTCGTCGCGGGCGTCCCGTCGGCCCTGGAGCTGTGATGGAAGGCGTCGAAGCGGTGCCGCTGCGCATCTGCATGATCTCGCCGATCCACCTCTCCGAGGCGGTCACCGCGGCCCGGGCGGAGCGGCTGCGCGAGCTCGGCGGGCCGGACCTCGACGTGGATCTCGTCGGCCTGCCTCCCGAGGCGCCGGTCGGTCTCGACCGGCCAGAGGACATCGAGGCCGCGACGGCGCACATCACCGCCGTCGCGGCGGGTCTGGACCCGGCGCGCTACGACGTCGTCGTGCCGGACTGCGTCCTCGACCCCGGCGTGGAGGCCGGTGCCGACTGTGAAATTCCTTTCCTCGGCCTGCTCCGCCTCATCGCCTCGGGTCTGCACGGGCTCGGCAGGCCGTTCTCGGCGGTGACCCGCAACGAGACGATCGCGGCCGAGCTCGAGGCGCGACTGCGTGGCTACGGCCTTGCCGAGGGCTTCAGAGGGACCGACATCCTCAACCTCGGAGTTGAAAAGGTGTTCCACGGAGAGGAATGGTCGAACGCCTTGGGTCAGGTCGTGCGCGAGCGCGCCCAGGCCGGCGTCACCATCGTCCTCAACGGGTGCAGCGCTGTCGCGACCGGCCCTTCGCCCTGGTCCGGCAGCTGGGTGGTCGATCCCACCACATACGCGTTTGACCTCATCCGAGCCCGCCTGCACAACGGGGTGCGGCCGGCCGGCTGAGGCCCGAACGGGCCACCTCGGGAGGTGTCGACGGCACCTCCCGAGGGGGGTGGCCGCTGCCCTTCAAGCCATGGTCTGGACGGCCGTTGACATCGCCTCAGCGGCTTCATAATCTCATCTAGAGGAAAACAGTTCCGACAGATGAAACACGAGCGGTCGATCCCCCGCCCGGCGGACCGGAACACCATTCCCGCGACCGGCTCTCGCAGTCCTTTGAGACACCACCTTCCTTCCCGGCTGCTGAACCGGGCCATCTCCTCATCGGAGGACAGAAATGAACGACTTCTCCCCGGCTCGGCTCAGCCGAAGGAGCGCGCTGCTCCTGGGGCTGTCCGGCGCCGCATCCCTCGCCCTCGCCGCTTGCGGCAGCGTCGACGACGCCGCGTCCGGCGCCGGCGACGACATCAAGGCGCTCTCGCCCGACGGTGCGCCGGGCGACACGCCCCCGGCCGGCGTGAAGCTGGCCGCGACCCAGGTCGCCACCATCGCCGTGTCGAACCTGCCGTCGTCCATCGACCCGATGGTCGTCGTCAGCGGTGGCGCCCGGCGATTCGACATCTACGAGTCGCTCATCGACACCCACCCCAGCACCGGCGAGCCCCGCCCGTTCCTCGCGACCGAGTGGAAGCAGGTCGACCCCAAGACCTGGCAGTTCACGCTGCGTCAGGGCGTCAAGTTCCATGACGGCACGCCGATGACGGCCGAGGACGTCGTCTTCAGCTTCCAGCGGGCCGCGACCCAGGGGTACGGCATCGCCACGCACTTCTCGACGATGGCGAGCGCGCGCATCGTCGACGACAAGACCGTCGAGCTGGTCACCAAGACCCCGGACGTGCTCATCCTCAAGCGCCTCGCGCAGGTCGCCATCCTGCCGAAGAAGTACTACGAAGGCCTCGGGGCGGACCAGAAGGCGCGGGATGCCGCGTTCGCCAAGGCGCCGATCGGCACCGGCCCCTACAAGTTCGAGTCGTACGCCTCGGACAAGGCAGTCGTGAAGAAGGCCGGCGACACGACGTGGCGCAAGCCGACCCTCGAGAAGATCACCTTCCTGCAGGTCACCGACGCCGGCACGCAGCTGAACTCGCTCCTCGCCGGGGACGTGCACTACATCAACATCCAGCCGCTCAACAACCTGCCGACCCTCAAGAACGCGGGCGCGACGCTCGTCCAGCTGACCAAGGGCAACGACCTCGGTGCCTTCATGGACTCGGTCGACAACAAGGGCAAGCCCAAGACCGGCCCGATGGGTGACAAGCGGGTCCGCCAGGCGATCCAGTACGCGCTCAACAAGGAAGAGCTCGTCAAGTCCGTCCTGCAGGACCGCACCGTCGCCGACGACGGCCAGCTCATCGGCAAGGGCCTGCCGGGCTACACGGAGACCGTGAAGGACTACCCGTACGACGTCGCGAAGGCCAAGGCCATGCTCGACGAGGCGGGCTACCCCGTGAAGGCCGACGGCACGCGCTTCACCATCACGATGGCCTCCGCCTTCGCGGGCACGGGCTCGGTGCGCCGTCTCATCGGCGAGTGGATGCAGTCGTCGATCAGCAAGCTCGGCATCAAGGTCGAGTTCACCGCGCTGACCGACACCGCGCTGCAGCTCGAGTACTTCTACAACACCAAGCAGCGCCCCGACATCTACCACTTCGGTCTGTTCACGCGCCCCTACATGGACGCCGCGCGGGCCTACAGCCGGTTCGTCTCCGACAGCGGCTCGTTCCACATGAACAACCCCGAGTTCGACAAGCTCTACAAGGAGCAGCTCGGTGAGCAGGACCCGGCCAAGCGTCAGGCGATCCTCGCGAAGGTGACCGAGATCTTCCACGAGGAGTCCTGCTTCCTGTTCGCCTGCGCCGACGTCTGGGTGGACGCCGCGGCGAAGAACCTCAAGGGCCTGGTCCAGTGCGACGTCCAGACCGAGCAGTACTACGACCGGCTCTACATCACCGCATGACCTCGGTGCCTTCCGACGGGTCGTCGGCGTTGTTCGCTCCGGTGCCGGAGTCCACACAGGACCCGGAGACGATGGAGGCCTACGAGAAGTCCCGCGAGCTGTTCGGGCACGTCTCCGAGCTGTTCTCCATCCTCGCGAACGCGCCGACGGCCCTGTCGGGCTGGATCGACCTGCTCCGCAGGCTGCGCCGTGAGCTGGCGGTCGCACCGCGGCTCACGGAGCCGGCGATCATCACCGTCGCGCGGCTGCACGGCAACGGGCGGGTGGCCGCGTCGCACGAGCGGCTGGCCACCGCTGCCGGGGTGGATGCACGGGTGCTCCGCGCGGCGGCCGCCGGCGAGACCGATCGGCTCGACGCCGACGAGCGCCTCGCCTGCGACCTCGCCGCGGCGGTCGTCGGCGGTGGGGCCCCGGAGCCGCTCGTGCGGGAGTGCCAGTCGCGCCTCGGGGTCAGGGAGACGGCCGAACTCATCATCCTCACCTCCTTCTACTGCATGGTCTGTCGGGTCAACGCGTCGATGCAGGTCTACGTCGACCTGCCGCCGGCGCAACCGGCCGGGCACTGACGAGCGCCGTGTCCGCTGTGCTCGCGTACGACCGGTACCCCGGAGAGGGGCCGCTCGCGGTACTGCTCCACGGCTGGTCCTGTTCCGGGGAGGACCTGCGGCCGCTCGCCCTCGAGCTCGCGGGCCGGCACGACGTCGTCGTCCCCGGGCTGCCGGGCCATCCGCGCACGGGGGCGGCGCTCGGTCCGGCCTACGGGGTCGGGGCGATGGCACGGTGCGTGCTCGACCTCGTGCGCGCACTGGACCGCGGGCCGGCCCTCCTCGTCGGCCACAGCCTCGGCGGCGCCGTCGCGCTCGCCGCGGCCCGCCTCGAACCGGCGCTCGTCACCCGTGTCGTCACCGTGGAGACGTCGTGGGCCTGGGTCGAAGCATCCATAGGGCCCATCAACCTCACCGATGCGGAACGCCGTTCCGCGAGCGTGAACATGAAGCGGGAACAACTGGGTCTGTCCGCGGTGACCGGACAGCTCGACCCGGCGGCCATGGCCGAGGCGCTGTCCTCGGTGCTGGAGTGGTCCAGGGTGCCCTCCCGGGACTCGCCGCTGCACGGCCTCGGCATCTTCGGCGACCCCGGCTGGGCGGCAGTGAGCAGCTCAGGAGGGCCTGGAACCGGGGAGGGTGGCGTCCGGCGCGTCCATCTGGCGGGCTGTGGGCACTGGCCGCACGTCGAGCGTCCGGCTGCGGTCGCCCAGCTGATCGCCGCGACCGGCGGCGACGAAAAGCATTGACCGCCCAGTAGCTCTGGATTACGTTGTGCGGAACGCCGTTCCGACTGATGGAGGTGCCGTGAATCGCCTGAGGGTTGTGCTCGTCCACGGCGCCGGCCGCGGAGCCTGGTGCTGGCAGCGCCTGACCCCGCTGCTCGACGCGGCGGGGGTGGAGTGGGAAGCGCCGACGCTGACCGGACTCGCGGATCGCGCGCACCTGCTCGGTCCCGAGGTCGGCCTGCAGACGCACGTCGACGACGTCCGCGCCGTCCTGGCCCGGCAGGCTCCGGCCGCGGTGTGTCTCGTCGGCCACAGCTACGGCGCGGTCGTCGTCGCGGGCGTCGTCGGGGCCAAGGCCGGGCACGTCGCGCGGGTCGTCCTCCTCGACGGTCCCGTCGTCGAGGACGGCGAGAGCGGGGCGGACGTGCACCCGAAGGGCGACGCGCTCCGGGCCCGGGCGAGGCGGCACGGAGACACCGACATCATCCCCATCGCCGGCGGGCCCGACGACCGGCTCTCCCCGGCGGACAACGCCTGGATCGCCGGCAGCGTCACCCCTCAGCCCCTGCGGTGCGTGACCGACCCGGTCCGCCTGCCCGGCGGATGGCCGCTCGACCTGCCCAAGGACTACGTCCTGTGCGGCCGGCCGGGGGAGTCCTCCGACCGGCCGTACCTCTCCCGTGTCCGGTCCGGCGAGGGGTGGTCCACGCATGTCGTCGACAGCCCTCACGACGTGATGATCGCGCGGCCCGACTGGCTCGCGGAGCTGCTCGTCCGTCTGTCCGCGAACCCCATCGACGACTCCCGACGCTCGTGCCCGTAGCGACGGAAAGGCTGATCGCATGACTCTGAACGTCGCGCCCATGGGCACCGCCCCCGCGACGACCCGTGGCGGTGACCGGGCCCCTCAGGCCCCTGTCTGGTCCCGGCTCCTCTCGCACGGCGTCGTCCGCTTCGCGGTGCGCAGTGTCGTGCGGCTCGTCCTGGTCGCCGTCGGCGTCCTCACGCTCCTGTTCGTCCTGCTCCGGATCGCCGGTGACCCGGCCAAGGCCCTCGCCGGGCAGGACGCGACACCAGCCGACCTCGCGCGGATCCGCACCGATCTCGGGCTCGACCGGCCGATCATGACGCAGTACTGGGAGTTCGTCTCCCGGGCGTTCCTGTTCGACTTCGGCGACTCGTACCGGCTCAACAGCGACGCGATGGCGGAAGTGCTGCACCGGCTGCCCGCCACGCTCGGGCTCATTCTGGCCGCGCTCGCGCTCGCGCCGCTCATCGGCATCCCGCTCGGCATGATCGCCGCGCTCGCCCGCAGCCGGATCTACGACAAGCTGATGGACGTCATCGTCGTGGGCGGCCAGGCCATCCCCGTCTTCGCCGTCGCGGTCCTGCTCGTCTACCTGTTCGGCGTCCAGCTGCGCTGGGTGCCCACATTGGCGACGGCCGGCTTCGCCTCGGACCCACGGGCGATAATCCTGCCGATCCTCGTCCTCGCCATCCACCCCATCTCCCGCATCCTCGAGGTGACCCGGGCGGGCCTGGCCGACAGCATGCAGGAAGACTTCGTCCGCACCGCGCTGTCCAAGGGCGTCCCGCCCGCCCGGCTCGTGACCCGTCATGCGATCCGACCGGTGCTCAACAGCCTCATCACCGTCCTCGGCGTCGACTTCGCCGGGATGCTCTCCGGCGGCGTCGTCGTCGAGTTCATCTTCGTCTGGCCCGGTCTCGGACACGTGCTCATCTCCGGCGTCTCCAACCGCGACTACCCCGTCGTCGGCGCGGCGACCTTCGTCGCGGCCGTCCTCGTCGTGGTCGTCAACCTCGTCATCGACATCGCCTACCGCCAGCTCGACCCGCGGATCCGAAAGGGGCGCTGACCATGGCTCAGCCACCGCAACCGGCCGGCGTGCCGGGTCCGGCCGACCGCATCGACCCGGTCGCGCCCGAGTTCCCGACGGCCGCGGCAACGCCCGCCGGCCCGTCCGTCCCCGAGCGCCGCGAACCGTCGCGGACACTGATGCGCTCGTTCCTGCGCTCCAAGGCCGGCGTGCTCAGCCTCGTCGTGCTGCTCGGCATCGTCGTGGTGTCCCTGCTGGCCGGCCAGGTCGCGCCCTACGACCCCGGGCAGCTGAACCCCGCGAAGTCGCTGCTCAAGCCGGTGTGGGCCGGCGGCAGCGGCGACCATCTGCTCGGCACCGACGAGCTCGGCCGCGACCTGCTCTCACGGCTCATCTTCGGCGCCCGGACGGCGCTCGCCCTGGCCTTCGGTGCCGCCACGATCAGTGCCGTCGTCGGCACCGTGCTCGGACTCGTCGGCGGCATGAACCGCCGGTGGATCGGGCCGGTCGTCGACTGGCTCTGCGACGTGCAGCTCGCATTCCCCAACATCGTCCTCGCTCTCGTCGTCATCACGTCGCAGGGCAACAGCATCAGCTCGCTGCTGGTCGTGCTGTCGATCTTCGGGTGGGTGCACTTCGCCCGCGTCGTGCGCAGCGCGGTGCTCACCCTCAGGCAGGCCGACTTCGTCCTCGCGGCGCGCGGCAGCGGCGGGTCGACCCTCAGCATCACCTTCCAGCACATCCTGCCCAACGTCATGTCGTCCGTGCTCGTCCTGTGGACGTTCGCGGTCGCGACGGTGCTCCTGCTCGTGAGCGGCCTCAGCTTCCTCGGCCTCGGCGTGCAGCCACCGGCCTCCGACTGGGGCCAGCTGTTCGCCTCCGGGCGCGCCTTCCTCATCCAGAACCCGTGGTACGCGTTCATGCCCGCCGTTGCCATCACCGTCACGGTGCTCTGCGCGACCGTGCTGGGCCGGACGCTCCGCACGACGCTGAACCCGAGGACCCGATGACTGCCACCCCGAACGCGCCCCTGCTCGCGGTGCGCGACGTCACCGTGACGATCACCAAGGGCAAACGCCAGACCGACGCCGTCACGGGCATCGACTTCGACGTCGCCGCCGGCGAGATCGTGGCCATCGTCGGCGAGACGGGGTCGGGCAAGTCCCTGTCGGCGCTCTCGGTGCTCCAGCTGATCCGGAACCCTGTGCGGCTCGCCCGCGGCAGCGTGCTGCTCGAAGGGCGGGACCTCACCGATCTCAAGCCCGCCGACCTGCGCCGGGTGCGTGGCGGCGACATCGGGATGATCTTCCAGGACCCGATGACCGCGCTCAACCCGTTCCACACGGTCGGGCAGCAGATCGGCGAGGCCATGACGGTCCACCGCAAGCTGTCCAGGGAAGCCGTGCGCGAGCGGACCCTGCGCCTGCTCGGCGACGTCGGCATCGTCAACCCCAGACAGCGGATCGACCAGTACCCCCACGAGCTGTCCGGCGGCACCCAGCAGCGGGTCATGATCGCAATGGCGCTCGCCAACGAGCCCAAGGTGCTCATCGCCGACGAGCCGACAACCGGACTCGACGTGACCGTCCAGGCCCAGATCCTGCGCCTCGTCCGCGAGGCCGCCGTGTCCTGGGGGATGGGCGTGCTGCTGATCACCCACGATCTGGGTGTCGTCGCCGGTTACAGCGACCGCGTCGTCGTCATGTACGCCGGCAACGTCGTCGAGAGCGGGCCCACCGAGGAGGTGCTCGCCGCGCCGGCCCACCCGTACACCCGGGCCCTGCTCGACGCGCGACCGGAGAACGGCCGCCCCGGCATGAAACTCAACGCCATCTCCGGCGGGCCGCCGGAGCTGTTCAAGTTCCCCGGCGGCTGCCGGTTCCAGCCGCGCTGCGCGGTCGCGACGGCCGAGTGCGGCGTGGCCAACCCGGCGCTCGTGCCGACGCCGGACGCGTCCGAGGACCGCCTCGTACGCTGCATCCACCCCTTCGCCGCGCCCGTGCCGAGCGATCCCGCCCGGAAGTCCGGCGTGTCGATCTCGCTGCCCCCGGCCCCCGCCGAACCCGGCGCCCCGGCCATCCGCGTCGAGGCGCTGCGCCGCGTGTTCGCCGGCGGTGGGCACGTCACCAAGGCGGTCGACGGAGTCGACCTCCAGCTCGCGTTCGGCGAGACCCTCGGCATCGTCGGCGAGTCCGGCTGCGGCAAGTCGACGACGGCGCGGATTCTCGCCGGGCTCGACCAGCCATCCGACGGCATCGTCCGCTACGCCGACGGCAGGGAGCTCACGCACCGGCGCGGCGGCGTCGACCACACCTTCGTCCAGTACGTCTTCCAGGACACCTTCGGCTCGCTCAACCCCCGGCGCACCGTCTGGCAGATCATCGAGGAGCCGCTCAAGCGGCTCACCGGCCTGTCGAAAGCGCAGCGCGCCAAGCGGATCCGCGAGTACATGGCCGAGTGCGGCCTCATGCCGAGCATCGAGTCCCGCTACCCGCACGAGCTCTCCGGCGGCCAGCGCCAGCGCGTCGGCATCTGCCGGGCGCTCGTCGTCCAGCCCAAGGTCGTCGTCATGGACGAGCCGATGTCCGGCCTCGACCTGTCGGTCCAGGCGCAGATCATCAACCTGCTGCAGGACCTGAAGAAGGATCTCGGGCTGACGGCCGTGCTGGTCTCCCACGACATCAGCGTCATCCGGCACCTCTGCGACCGCGTCGCCGTGATGTACCTCGGCCGCGTCGTCGAGGCCGGGCCGGCGAGCAGCCTGCTCACCGACCCCCTGCACCCGTACACGGCAGCCCTGCTCAGCGCCGTCCCGCAACTGGAAACCGAAGAGCGGCGCCCCGAGATCCCGCTGCGCGGGGATGCCGGCGACGTCGACCCGGCGTCCGCCTGCGGCTTCGCGCCGCGTTGCCCGATCGCGCGCCCCGACTGCCGCACCGACGAGCTGCGCCTGACGCCTCGGCGGGACGGCCTGCTCGTCGCGTGCCACTACCCAGGACAGTTCGACCAAGCCTGATTCCCGTCCTGCGACCGCGGACCGCGTCATCCGTCACCGGACGGCGCCGCCGCGACGCCAGAGGAAGGTCCCCACATGAACGAGCCATCACCGTGTGACGTCCTGATCCGGGGCCGGATCATGACCATGGACGCCAACCGGCGCGTACTCTCCGACGGCTGGGTCGCCGTCACCGACGGCGCCATCGTCGGCGTCGGCACCGGGCCGGCCCCCTATCAGCCGCGCGACACCTGGGGCGGGGACGGCCACCTCGTCATGCCCGGGCTCGTCAACACGCACACGCACCTCGTCCAGGGCTGCATCCGCAGCATGGCCGAGGGCACGAGGTTCCAGGAGCGGCTCTTCGGGTTCTACTACCCGATGACCGGTGCCTGCGACGAGGAGCGGTCCTACTGGTCGGCGATGACGCCGACGCTCGACCTGCTGCGCTCGGGCGTGACCACGACGACCGACGACCACTTCACCCACGCGAACAAGCGCTCGATGGACGGCGTGCTGCGCGCCCTGACCGACGCGGGCATCCGCGCCCGCGCCGCGCGCCTGCTCGTCAACGACCCGCTCGCGGTGCCGGAGGAGCTGCGCGAGGACGTCGAGACCGCCCTCAGCGAAACCGACCGGCTCGCCGCGGCCTACGACTCGGCGACGATGTCGGTGACGGCGAGCACCATCGGCATCACCTACGTCAGCGAGTCCGACCTGCGTGCGCTGTACAAGTGGACCCTCGACAACGACAAGCAGTTCGACATCCACGCACCCTCGATGATGGACGGCGCCTACCTCAAGGACGTGCGTGGCTGGGCCGGCGGCTCCTTCGAGTGGCTGCACTCGGAGGGCATGCTCGACAAGCACGTCATCGGCATCCACGCCCAGAACATCCGCCCGGGCGAGGCCGAGCTGCTGGCTCGCGCCGGCGCCAGTGTCTCCCTCGTGCCGGACATGGAGCTCATCCTCGGCATGGTCACCTTCGACTCGCGCCAGTACCTGGACGCGGGGGTCACCGTCGGCCTCGGTCTCGACGGCCCGGTGGTCGCCTACGGCCACAACTTCTGGCTCGGGATGCGGTCCTACCTCATGGCCCAGCGGATCGGTGACAGCGCACGCAAGCTCGTCCGGGGCGACAAGGGCCACTTCGGCGACGAACTGCTGTTCGGCAGCGCGGAGGAGGCGCTCGAACTCGGCACCATCGGCGGTGCCCGGGCGCTCGGCCTCGGCGACCGGATCGGGTCGCTCGAGGTGGGCAAGGAGGCCGACCTGCTCGTCATCGACCTGTCGACCGAGCCGACCGCCGCTCCCGAAGGGGCGCTGCTGGCCAACCTCGTCTGGTCCGGCGGGCCCGCCCCCGACTCCATCGACCGGGTCGTCGTGCGCGGCCGCACCGTGATGCGCCGGGGTCAGCCGGTCCAGGTCGATCTCAAGGAGGCCGTGCGCCGCGCGAACGAGGTCCAGCTCGAACTGTTCCAGGAGACCGGCTGCGACAGCTTCCTCCGGTGCGGCTCGACCTGGCAGTGGTCGTGACCATGAGCGGCGCGACACCGGGAGTCCACGCGGAGCCGGCCATCGGGTGGATCGGGCTGGGTGCCATGGGCGCGGCCATGGCCGCGAGGCTGGTCGACCGGGGCCGTCCCGTCCTCGGCTGGAACCGCGGCGCGGCCCGCGCGGCCGGCGCCGCCGCGCGCGGAGTCACCGTCACGCCCGACATCGCCGAGGCGGCCTCGCACGACATCGTCGTGAGCATGCTGCCGGACGACGAGGTCGTGCGGGAGGTGCTCGCCGGCGCCACGGTCCTCGCGGCCGTCGAGCCGGGCAGTGTCCACGTCAACTGCGCGACCATCTCTCCCGGTCTTTCGCGCGAGCTCGACGGGCTGTACCGCTCCCGGCGCGCCCACTACGTCTCGGCGCCGGCCTTCGGCCGGTCCGCGGCCGCGCTCGGAGGTCAGCTCACGATCGTCGCGGGCGGCGACGCCGAGCCGGTGGACCTGATCCGTCCGGTCCTCGACGACCTCGCGGTCAGCGTCCACACCTTCCCCGAGCCGGCGCAGGCCAACCTCGTCAAGATCCTGGGCAACTACCTGATCGCGGTGACGGCCGGCTCGCTCGGCGAGGTGGCCGGGATCGCCGAACGTGGCGGGCTCAAGACGGACCAGCTGCTCGACGTCCTCACCGAGCGGCTGTTCTCCGGGCTGATCCATCGGGCCTACGGTCAGATGGTCGCCGAGCAACGGTATGAGCCGGTCGCGTTCACGATGCGACTCGGGAAGAAGGACGTCGACCTCGCCCGGGCGGAGGCACAGCATCACGGGGGACACCTGCCCCTCGGTGACGTCATCGTCGGCGCGCTCGGCGAGGAGGTCGCGGGTACGGCGGCCGAGCAGGACTGGGCGTCCGTCGCGGAGTGGTTCCGGACGCGGGCCGGAGGCGCGCGATGAGCCGCTGGCTGATCGTCGGCTACGGCCGGGCCGGCGAGGTGCACGCGGCCGCGCTCTCGCGCGTCCCGTCGGCCGTCGTCGCCGGTGTCGTCGACTCCGTGCCGGCGGCCCGCGAGAAGGCCTCCGCCGCCGGCTACGCCGTCCACAGCGATCTCGAGGCGGCGATCCAGCAGACCCGTCCCGACGCGCTCTCGGTGGCGCTGCCGCACGACCTGCACGAGTGGACGGTCGACGTGGCGGCGGCCAACGGGCTCGCCGTCCTCGTGGAGAAGCCGCTCGCCCGCGACGCCGAAGAGGCGGAGCGGATGGTGGCCACCGCCAGGACCGCCGGTGTCGAGCTCGGGTGCCTGATGAACTACCGGGCATACGCCCAGCTGCGTTGGGTCAGGGACGTCATCGCCGGCGGCACGCTGCGGGTGCGCAGCGTCGTCGTCGAGGTCAACCTGCCGGCGCCCGTCCAGGTGCCCGGCTGGCAGACGGACCGGACCCGAGCCGGCGGCGGCCTCCTGCGCACGGTCGGGGTCCACTACCTCGACCTGCTCGTGTGGTGGCTGGGCGTGCCGGAGCGACTCGTCGCGCACGTGACCGGACCGAACGACGAGGTCGCGATGGCGCTGATCGAGCTGCCCGGCGACGTCAGCGCAGCCGTGTCGGTGGCGGCCGTCGCGGCCCGCGGTGCCGGGGTGCGGATGACCCTGTTCGCCGATCAGGGAAACGTCGTCATCGATGGCTCCCGGGTGGTCTCCTCACCCGAGGGGATGATCCCGCCGGCGCCTGAAGCCGATGGTGTGGACCTCCTTTACGGCTCAGGTCATCTAGAGTATTTTCGGGCAGCCGACCGGGCCGTCGGGCTGAGGGAGCCGTTCCCGGTGCGGGGGGACGAAGGACTGGACGCCGTCCGTCTCGTGGATCTCTGGTATGCCTCCGCGCGGACCGGCGGATGGGTCAGGCTGTAATCTCGCTACCCACCACGACGGGCTTAACCGGCACCGTGCTCGATGCCACTGACGGCGGCCGAGGGGCACGACTTGGAAAGGGAATGACGTTGTCGCAGGACAGCCAGCTGGCCGACCTCGAGCTCGAACTCGGAGCGGGGGCGAAGGTCTCGAGCGCCACCATCGCGACGGTCGTGCGGGCCGTGGATCTGCTGATGTACTTCAAGGACGCCCCGACCCGTGACCTCGGCGTCAGCGAGATCGCCGACGGGCTCGGCATGTCGAAGGCGGCCACGCACCGCATGCTCGCGTCGCTCCGGGTGCGCGGCCTGATCGAGCTGGACGAGACGACCCGCAGGTACACCCTCGGCATCGGCATCATGCAGCTCGGCCTCGCCTACATGGACCAGATCGACATCCGTCGGATGGCTCACCCGGAGCTCGCCCGGCTGTCCAACCGGACGAACGAGACGGCGACCCTGTCCGTCCGGGTGGATCAGCGCCGGCGCATCTACGTCGACGAGGTGCTGCCCCGACGCGAGGTCATCATGTCGGTGAGCCTGGGCATCCCCTACCCGCTGCACGCGGGTGCGTCGTCGAAGGCGTTCCTCGCCTTCTTCACGGAGGACGAGGTCGACCGCTACCTCGACAGCACGCTCGAGGCGGTGACCGACGGCACGATCACCGACACGGCGGCCCTGCTCAAGGAGCTCAAGGCCGTCCGTGAGCAGGGCTGGGCGCGGTCCATCGGGGAGCGTCGCAGCGGTGCGGCGTCGGTCGCCGCCCCGGTCTTCGACCACAGCGGCAAGGTCGCGGCCGTCATCAGCGTCTGCGGACCCAAGGAGCGGTTCGAGGCCGAGTTCGACGCCTGCCGCGACGCGTTGCTCGAGGCGACCGCGCGCCTGTCGGTGCGTCTCGGGTGGACGCCGGGGCGCACGGATGAGGCGACCGCTCGCTGATCGTGCGGCCGAGCGCACCGGGAGCAAGGGGAGCGGTGGGGGAGTTGGGGAAGGGCGCCGCAAAGAACGCGCACTGTTCCCTTTCTAAGGTATAGCGGACCCGGGGGCTTGCGGCAAGAGCCGGGTCAGGGCGCAGAATCGCTGGCCGGAGCCGGAAGCAGAGGATGTGCCTGACCATGCAACCGTTGCGGACCAGTGTGTTCGAGCTTGGTGGGCGGCTTGCCGTCAAGGGCGAGCCGGGGCTGATCGACAGGGACGAGCGGCACTTCGCGGTGATCGCGGAGAGTCTGGACGGGACGATCGCGGAGCTGCGGGAGCGGCTGGACGCGGAGCGGAGAGCGCCCGGGGGGATCGGGCAGGCGGCGATGGACCGCGACGACGAGGTGCGGCGGCTGTCGGGGCGGTTGCGGGCGTTGCGGCGGTTCGGGATGGACCTGTGCCTGGGCAGGATGGTGCCGGAGTCGGGCGAGCCGGTGTACGTCGGGCGGCTCGGGCTGACCGACGGCGGCGGGCGGCGGTTGCTGCTCGACTGGCGGTCGCCGGCGGCGGAGCCGTTCTTCGGGGCGACCCACGCGAACCCGATGGGGCTGGTCAGCCGGCGCCGGTACCGGTGGACGCGCGGCAGGATCACCGACTACTGGGACGAGGTGTTCACGCCGGAGGGGCTCGAGGGGCACGCCGCGCTGGACGACCAGTCGGCGTTCATCGCCACGCTCGGGAGCAGCCGGTCGGCGCGGATGCGGGACGTGCTCGGGACCATCCAGGCGGACCAGGACGCGATCATCCGGGCGGGGTCCAGCGGTGCGCTGGTGGTGGACGGCGGTCCCGGGACGGGGAAGACCGTTGTCGCGTTGCACCGGACGGCGTACCTGCTCTACGCCGATCCGCGGCTCGGGCACAGGCGGGGCGGCGCGCTGTTCGTGGGGCCGCATCAGCCGTACCTGGCGTACGTGGCGGACGTGCTGCCGAGCCTCGGCGAGGAGGGCGTGCAGACGTGCACGCTGCGGGACCTCGTGCCGGAGGGGGCGGCGGCGACGGCCGAGACCGATCCGGAGGTGGCCCGGCTGAAGGCGTCGGCGCGGATGGTGGGGGCGGTCGAGGAGGCCGTCCGGTTCTACGAGCGGCCGCCGGCGAAGGGGATGACCGTCGAGACCCACTGGGCGGACCTCTGGATCGGCTCCGAGGACTGGGCGGAGGCGTTCGAGGCGGCGGAGCCCGGCATCCCGCACAACGACGCGCGGGACCTGGTGTGGGACGAGCTGGTGCGGATCCTGCGGGAGAAGGAGGACGTCCCCGAGGCGCAGCTGCGGGCGAACCGCGAGCTGGTGACGGCGTTCAACCGGGCGTGGCCGCTGATCGACGCGACGGACCTCGTCGGTGACCTGTGGTCGGTGCCGGCGTACCTGCGCAGGTGCGCGCCGTGGCTGTCGGTGGAGGAGGTACGCCGGCTGCAGCGGACGGACCCGCAGGCGTGGACGGTCAGTGACCTGCCGCTGCTGGACGCGGCCAGGCAGCGGCTCGGCGACCCGGCGGCAGCGGCGCGACGGCGGCGGCGGGCGGCGGACGTGCAAGCGCGGCGGGCGGGCATGGACCGGGTCGTCGACGACCTGATCGAGGCCGCCGACGACGAGTACGGCACCGGGCTGGTGACGATGCTGCGCGGCGAGGACTTCGTGGAGGCGCTGGTCGACGAGGCCGGCCTGGCGGAGCGCGACCCGGACCGGCTGGCGGGGCCGTTCGCGCACATCGTGGTGGACGAGGCGCAGGAGCTGACCGACGCGGAGTGGCAGATGCTGCTGCTGCGCTGCCCGTCGCGGAGCTTCACGATCGTCGGGGACCGGGCCCAGGCGCGGCACGGGTTCGCCGAGTCGTGGCAGGAGCGGCTCGGGCGGGTCGGGCTCGACCGGGTCACCATGGCGTCGCTGAGCATCAACTACCGCACGCCGGAAGAGGTCATGGCCGAGGCGGCGCCGGTGATCCGCGAAGCGTTGCCGGACGCCAACGTGCCGGTGTCGATCCGCAGGAGCGGCCTTCCCGTCGTACACGCGAAGAAAACGGACATCGGAACCATCGTCAGCGAGTGGCTCGCGGCGCACGAGGAGGGCACGGTGTGCGTCATCGGCGACCCGGAGTTCGCCGCGACGGAGCGCGTGCGGTCGCTGACGCCGGAGCTGTCCAAGGGGCTCGAGTTCGACCTGGTCGTGCTCGTGGATCCGGACGCGTTCGAGAGCGCGGTCGACCGGTACGTCGCCATGACGAGGGCGACGCAACAGCTGGTGATCAGCCGGTCTCGTCGTCGATGAGGCCGTAGGGCGGCTGGTCCGGCCTGCGGGTGAAGCGGACGATGACGTCGTCGGCGGCGGTCGGGGGCGGGGCGTTGTCGGCGACGATGATCTGCGCCCCCACGCCGCGGCCGGACAGCCACTGCTCCAGGTGCTGGTAGATGCGCTCGATCGTGACGGTGTCGGCGAGGTCGCCGGCGACGCCGAGGTTCTTCTGCGGGCTGTCCAGCATGAGGAACCCGGGGTGCGACGAGCGGCTCTCCCACGCGACCTCGAACAGGGCGAGCTGCCAGGCGAGCGCGATCAGCGTCCGCCCGCCCGACGACGCGGCCGTGTAGGGCTCGCCGCGCATGTAGGGGGTCAGGTCCTCGGCGAGGTAGGCGTCGGCGACCTTCGGGTAGCGCCACTCCTGCAGGATCTCCCGGTAGCGTTCGCTGACGAGCCGGATGACCGCGGTCCGGTCCGCGCGCCGCGCCTGCGGGCCGGCGGCGGCGAGCTCCTCGCGGTACGCGGCCACCTGGTCCATCTGGTGCAGGATGCCGGCGGCGCGCCGCTCCAGGCTCTGGATCAGCCGCAGCCCGCTCAGCGCCCGTTGCAGCGTCGCGGCGGCCTCCTCGCGGCGCCGGGCGAGGGCGTCGCGCTGGGCGAGGAACGGGGTGATCGTGTGCGCCGTCGCCTCGTCGACCTCCGCGGCGGCGCGGGCCTCGTCGCGCTGGGCGCGCTCCGCGGCGTCCCGCAGCCGCGGCAGCTGCTCCTGCAGCTCCTCGGTGTAGCGGTTCAGCTCGGCGAGGCGGGTCTTCGCGGAGCGCAGCTCGGCGGTCACGTCGACCGAGCCGCCGTCGGTGATCGGCAGCCGGCAGGCGGGGCAGCGGTCCTCGCCGCCGGCGAGGGGGGCCAGGCACGACGGGCACGCCGAGATGCGCATGGGCTCGAAGAGGTGGTCGGCCTCGGTGAGCATCGTCCACTTCGCGACGTCGTCGGCGTAGGTGCCGTGCAGGGTCTGCATCCGCTGCAGCTGGGTCTCCCGGTCGCGCAGCTCCGCCGCGGTGCGGCGCGCCTCGACGGCCGCGGCGCCGTGCCGCTCGCGCAGCTCCTCGGCGAACATGGTGTCGGCGCGGGCCTGCGCGTCCAGCGCCGCGAGGGCCTGCGCGCACGCGGCCAGCTCGTCCTTCGCGGTGCGGTGCAGGGCCTCCAGGTCCTCGCGGTCGCCGACGTGCTGCTCGTCGACGATCTGCTCCGCCGCCCGGTACGCGGCCCGGGCCGCGGACAGGTCCGCCTCGACCGCGCGGATCCGCCGGCCGATCTCCACGGAGTGGTCGTCGTGCACGTCGAAGACCACGTCGACGACCTGCCGCAGCTTCAGGTGCTTCATCGGCACGCTGCGGAAGAGCAGGTCCTTGTCGTCGAGGCGCTCGTTGGGCAGGAAGCACAGCCACATCAGGTCGCGGAAGCTCAGCGGGTCGGTGTCGACGCCGCTGTCGCGCAGCCGGACGCCCTCGAGCTTGCAGTGCGACAGCAGCATCGTCGACAGGCTCTCCGGGTGACTCGCCGGGCGCAGCGGTCGCCGTGCCGGGGGAGTGGCGCCCGGCTCGTCGAGGCGGCCCGCGCGCACGTACGCGAACATCGACGGCTCGCCGACGGTCCGCTCGATGAGGTACGGCGAGCCGGAGAGCTCGACCTCCAGGGTCGCCGCGCGCACCTTCGGCATGATCTCCGGGTGGCGCGGGTGATCGGACGCGCCCAGGCAGTAGTCGACGAACTCCAGGATCGTGGTCTTGCCGGTGCTGAAGGCGCCGGCGAGCACGGACAGCGGCCGGGGCGAGTCGTCGGGCGCCCGGAAGTCGACGTCATAGGTGCGGTCGCCGCTGTGCAGGCGCAGCCGCCTGAGCCGGATGCCGTGTGCTCGCAAACCGATCATGTCAGGTCCTTCAGCGCGGACGAAGGGACCGGAAGGAGCCACAGCCGCAGGCCTTCGCGCAGCCTCCGCGTGCTCAGGCGACGAAGGCGGCGGATGACGATGCGCGCCGCTGTGCGGTACACCTGAGCGTACATCGCGGTGAATCGATCGGCCATGCTCGCGCCCTCCTGGGTGAGCCGGTAGGTCACCCGTCCGGTGGCCGTGACCTCGACGAGCCCCCGCCCGACGAGGGCGGCGAGGTCGTGGGACAGGTGCAGCTGCGCGGTGACGAACCGCTGGCCCGGGCTGGCGTAGGCGACGGCCCGGTCGTCGAACCCGGCGAGCCGCAGCGTGGTCCGGTCGGCGTCGTCGTCGGACCGCGCGAGGAGCAGCGGGTGGGCGGCCAGGAAGTCGTAGACGCCGAGGCGTTCGGCGTCGAGGGGCTCGGCGGCGCTGGCCAGGAGCAGGAGCAGCCTGGTCTGGCGGAAGACGGAGATGTCGTCTGGAGTCATGCGATGTCCCGCCAGTGGACGACCCAGCCCGCGCGGCGGTCCTCGACGACCCGGTGCATGAGACCGCACCGGTGCACCGGCCCGGCCCGCAGCTGGACCGGGAACGCGCCGGACTCGCGGATGTCGTGCATCACCTCGGCGTGCAGCCCCGGCAGCCGCGGGTCGCCGGCGAACGCCATGGCGTTGAACCGCGCCTCCCAGATGCCGTGCACGACCCCGTCGGCCTCGCTCAGCGCCGCGACCTCGGCCGGCACCCGCTTGTCGAGGACCTCGCGGGCCAGCAGGTCGGCGTTGAAGTACTCGCGCTTCGCGGCGCCGACCTCGACGTGCCCGGCCGCCCGCAGCTGCCGCACGAACAGCGCCCGGTCCAGGGCCGAGTCGTCGTCCTCGCCGAGGTCCCGCACGGGGGTCCGCTGGGTCTGCGCGGGCACGTACGGGTCGTAGAAGTGCCGGCGCACGTGGGCGCAGTCCGGCCGCACGAGATGGTTGCGCAGCACGTTCTCGTGCCACAGCTCGATCGAGACGCCGGTCTCCCGCTGCCGCCGCGCCCGCCAGTTGTCCCACCACTGGGCGGTCGGCGCGTCCATGCTCGCCGGCACGCACAGCACCCACTGGCTCAGCCGGTACCCGTTGCGGGCGGCCGCGGCGAGCGCCGAGTCGAACGACTCGCGGATCTGCCCCTGCTGCGACCGGCCGACGACCGGCCAGAAGTACTTCGACTGCCAGATGATGACGAGCCCGGACAGCTCGCCGAGGAGGATGTCGATGCCCCAGTCGCCGGGGTTGGCCGTGATCGCCCGGGCGCCGGGGTAGAGCGCCGCGAGCAGCATCGCCAGCATCTGCTCGAAGTCGTCGCGGGCGCCCGCGAGGTTGCCCGCCCGCAGCTGGTGCGCGGCGAAGTTGATCGGGGGCTCTCCGGAGGCAAGACTCATCGCGGCCGCGGTCGCGGTCATCCCCGCTCCTCCCACTCGCGCCCTGACCCCCATTGATCTTCGCGACTTTCAGACTGTCACGCAATGCAATAGATCCGCTACCCAGAGCGCAGTGTTTGTGCATATTTCACCGTTCGTTGGTCGCCCGAACCGGTGACACGCCCCCGGCTCCAGGCCGCGGCGGTCGTTCAGGGCCGCGGCAGGCGGGACAGGTCGACGTCGGCGTAGATGGCGGCGTGGTCGGAGCCGGCGTGGACCGGCTGGGTCATCGTGTCGTAGATCGGCCACAGGGCGCCGCGGCGGCCGCCCCACACGCCCTTGCGCAGGATGCCGCCGCCGGTCGTCGCGGCGAACAGGGCCGGGGACAGCAGGACGTAGTCGAGCTTGTTGGGGGCGGTGCAGTAGCCGTACGTGCCGGGGCGGCCGCCGTCGTCGAAGCCGGGGTGGGTGCTGACGTCGCGCAGGTCGGTGTCGCGCAGCAGCGGCGCGAGGGGGTCGCCGGCCGGGGTGTCGTTGAGGTCGCCCACGACGGCGACGAGCGGGAAATCCAACGCGCGGTAGATTTCCGCGACCCTTGCGGCCTGCCGGCGGCGGCGGGCGTCGGAGGCGACCTTCCCGCCGTAGCCCTTGCTCTTGAGGTGGTTGACGAGGACCGCGAGGCGCTGGCCGCCCGGCAGCCGGAAGTGGTACTCGGCGCAGTCGCGGCTGAAGACGCGGCCGTGCTCGTCGGTGTCGTCGACGTGGGTGCGCTGGCCGACCGGCGGGTACTCCGCGGTGGACATGACGCCGACGTCGATGCCGCGCTCGTCGTTGCCGTCGACGACCATGAAGTGCTCGTACATGCCGCCGAGGCCGCCCTCGGCGAACCGCTTCAGCGCGAGCCGGCTCTCCGCCTCGATCACGCCGAGGATGTCGGCGCCGACGTCGAGGATGACCCGCGCCGTGTTGAGCAGCGCCAGCTCGTCCACCCGGTCGGTGGTCAGCTCCACCCAGCCGATCCAGTCGGCCCGGCCGCCGGCGACGACCTCGACCACGCCGGTGCGCCGCCGCACCAGCAGCCGCCCGCGGTTCTGCCGCAGGCGGGCGAACTTCGCCGTGTCGGCGTTGCGCAGCCCGAGCCGGCCCAGCTCGCGCAGGATGTCGTGCTTGACCTCGTCGGTGTAGACGGGCTCCTCCAGCAGCTCGCACGCCCGCTGGAACGCCTCGAGGATCGGGCGCCCGGCCGCCCACGTGCGCTGGTCCAGCGCCTTGGCCCGGTTGAACAGGTTCTCGACGTTGTAGCTGGCGAGCCGCATGAGCCGTAAGTTACATGCCCGCGGCACCGGCCGGACGGCATCGACGCGACGGAAGCTTTACAGCGTGTCGAAGGCCCGCCTACGGTCCGGCACGCCGGCGCCCGCCAGTGCCGGCACCCTTTGCCGTAGGAGGACTCCCGACATGAGACGCCGTACCGTGGCGATCGCCGCCGCGGGCGCACTGTTCGCACTGTCCGTGTGCGCGCCGCCCGCCACCGCCGCGCCGGACCCCGGGTCGCCGGTCAAGGTGAACCAGGTCGCCTACGTGCCGGGCCTGCCGAAGCAGGCCACGATCGTCAGCTCCGCCACGACGCCGATCGGCTGGACGCTGCGCAATGCCGCCGGCGTGACCGTCGCGAGTGGACAGACGACCGTGAAGGGCGCCGACACCCTGTCCGGCGACAACGTCCACATCGCCGACTTCTCCGCCTACGACACCCCGGGCAGCGGCTACGTGCTGTCGGCCGGCGGGTCGGACAGCTACCCGTTCGACATCTCCGCCGCGCCGGTGCAGCAGCTGCGAAAGGACTCGCTCGCCTTCTTCTACCACCAGCGCAGCGGCATCGCGATCGAGTCGCAGTACGCCGGCAGCCGCTACGCCCGCCCCGCCGGGCACGTCGGCGTCGCGCCGAACCAGGGCGACACGTCCGTGCCGTGCCGGACGAGCTGCGGCTACTCCCTCGACGTGCGCGGCGGCTGGTACGACGCCGGCGACCAGGGCAAGTACGTCGTCAACGGCGGCATCGCCGCGTGGCAGCTGCTCAACATCTACGAGCGGAGCACCGACCGCGCCGCGCTCGGCGACGGCACCCTCGCCATCCCGGAGCGGGCCAACGGTGTCCCGGACGTCCTGGACGAGGCCCGCTGGGAGGTCGAGTTCCTGCTGCGGATGCAGGTGCCGGACGGCCGTACCGACGCCGGCATGGTCCATCACAAGATCCATGACGAGAACTGGACCGGGCTGCCGATGCGCCCGGAGGCCGACCCGCAGCGGCGCCTGCTGTCGCCGGTGAGCACCGCCGCCACCCTCAACCTCGCCGCCGTCGCGGCCCAGGCGGCCCGGATCTGGCGCACGATCGACCCGGCGTTCTCCGCCCGCGCCCAGACCGCCGCCGAGAAGGCGTACGCCGCGGCGAAATCCAACCCGAACCGGATTGCCAGCGGCAGCGACAGCACCGGCGGCGGCGCGTACGACGACAGCACCGTCACGGACGAGTTCTACTGGGCGGCGGCCGAGCTGTTCACCACCACCGGCGGCGCGTCCTACCGCGCCGACGTGACCGGCTCGCCGCTCTACAAGGGCGCCGGCTTCAACCAGCGCGGCTATGACTGGGGCTGGGTCGCCGGCCTCGGCGACACCACCCTCGCGATCGTCCCCAACGGCCTGCCCGCGGCCGACGTCGCGGCCACCAGGGCCAGGTTCGCGACGTTCGCCGACGGGCTGCTGACCCAGATGGCGGCGCAGGGCTACCCCGCCCCGAACGGCGGCCCGACCTACAACTGGGGCTCCTCCGGGCAGATCGCCAACAACGCCGCCGTCCTCGGCCTCGCCTACGACTTCACCGGCCTCGCGAAGTACCGCACCGGCGCGTTCCAGGCCCTCGACTACCTCCTCGGCCGCAACCCGCTCAACCAGTCCTACATCGCCGGGTACGGCGAGAAGGCCGTCCGCAACGTGCACCACCGGTTCTGGGCCAACCAGGCCGACGCGTCGCTGCCGACCGCGCCGCCCGGCGCGCTGTCCGGCGGCCCCAACAGCGGCCTGCAGGACCCGGTCGCGCAGGCGCAGCTCGCCGGCTGCAAGGCGCAGAAGTGCTTCGTCGACGACATCGGCGCGTACTCCGTCAACGAGGTCGCGATCAACTGGAACTCGGGCCTCGCGTCCCTGGCCAGCTGGGCCGCCGAGCACACCGGCACCGTCCCGCCGCAGGACACCACCGCGCCGACCGTGCCCGGCACGCCGGTCGCCTCCGACGTCACCTCGACCTGGCTGCGCCTCACCTGGGCCCCGTCCAGCGACCCGGAGAGCGGCGTCACCGGCTACGAGGTGCGCCGCGTGTCCGGCTCCACGTCGACGGTCGTGGCGACCACCACCACCGCGTCCGCGTCGATCACCGGCCTGACGCCCGCCACCGCCTACACGTTCGTGGTCGCCGCCCGCAACGGCGCCGGCCTGACCTCCGCCACGTCGGCGCCCGTCACCGTGACCACGGCGGACCCGCCCGCGGATGCCCGGCCCTCCACGCCCGGCCTGCCCGTCGCGTCCGCGGTGACGGCCACCGGCTTCACGCTCGCCTGGGCCGCCTCCACCGACGACAACGGCGTCACCGGCTACGAGATCCACCGCCGGCAGGGCGACGCGCTGTCGATCCTCGCCACCAGCACCGGGCCGTCGGCCACGCTGACCGGCCTCACCCCCAACACCGAGTACATCCTCATGGTCCGCGCCAAGGACACCGCGGGACAGTTCTCCCTGTTGTCGTCGCCCGTCACGGTACGGACGGCGCCCGCCTCGACCGGCGGCTGCACGGTGGCCTACTCGGCGAACAGCTGGGGCACCGGCTTCAGCGGCAGCGTCACGATCACGAACACCGGGACCACGGCGTGGACCTCGTGGACGCTGGGCTTCACGTTCCCCGGCGACCAGCGCGTCACCCAGGGCTGGTCCGGCCGCTGGTCCCAGACCGGCGCCGCCGTCACCGCGACGAACGAGTCCTGGAACGGCGCGGTGCCCGCCGGAGGCACCGTCAGCCTGGGCTTCAACGGCTCGTACACCGGCGGCAACACCAACCCGTCGGTCTTCACCGTCAACGGCACCACCTGCGCCTGACCCGCACCGCCCCAGACGCCGGCCACCGCACTGGTGGCCGGCGTCGGCGGGGCGGTTACATGGGGTTCCAGCCGTCGGTGCCGGCCAGGTACTTCTGCGGCGTGTAGTTGGCGGCCTGCGAGTCGCTCAGCTGCGGCCGGTTGCCGTTGACGGTGGCCCCGGCGCCGGTGTTCCTGTACTCGAAGAACCGCGCGTTCTTCCAGGTGGCGTCGCCCATGTCGGTCCACGGCTGGGCGAGCTTGATGGTGGCGCTGAGGCTCGACTCGCGGTAGAGCACCTGCGCGCCCTGCCGCCAGGGCCGGCCCAGCTGCGTGACGTTGTTCGAGGCGCCGGTGATGGTCGACCTGTAGAACAGGAAGCCGTAGGTCTTGGCGGGGTCGGTGCTGGCGGCCGTGATCGGGCCGCCGGTGCTGCGCTTCTCGAAGATCGAGCAGGCGTTGAAGACGGCCGTGCCGCCGCTGTAGATGAAGTCGACGGTGCCCTCGATGTACGAGCCCACCACGTACAGCCGGGCGTGGTCGTTGATCTGGAAGGTGTCCTGGTCGCCGAGCAGCCGGACGTTCCTGAGGATCGACCGGTCGGCGTCCAGCTGCAGGGCCACCGCCTGCTGGCCGCTCGTCTGCGTGCTCTCGTCGAAGTCGTTGCTGACGGTCAGGTTCGTCAGCACGCTGTCGTGGCCGTTGACGAACATGGTGGCGCTGCCGCCGGGGAAGCCGCCGCCGGCCCAGTGGTTGTTCACGATGACGGTGTTGGCGGGGGCGGATCCGAGGCCCTGCAGCGTGATGTACGGCTTGTTCGCCGGAATGGTGACGATCTCGCGGTAGGTCCCCGGCTTGATGGTGATGGTGACCCGGCCGGTGTTGTTCGCCGGCACCGCGTTGATGGCCGCCTGCACCGTCCGGTACGTGCCGGTGCCGTCCGCCGCGACCGTGGGCTTGCCGCTGGTCGGGGGCGGGCTGGCGGTCGCGGTCGCACCGCCGACGTGGTTGAACGACCACTGCATGCGCGCGATGTCGGAGCAGGTCTCCTGCACGATCGGGTTGCCGCCGGCGGTGGAGCCGTCCTTGTCGCTGAGGCAGAGCCCGGAGGAGACGCTCTTCACGACGTACTTGCCCGCGGCCGCCGAGGACGCCGTGAAGGTCCACTGCTGGTTGGTGGAGACGCCGCAGGTGTACTGCCACAGCTGGGTGCCGGACGTCGTGGACGCGTACGGCACGTCGACGCACTTGCCGCTGTTGGCGTTGACCAGGTTGAACGCGCCGCCCTGGACGATCACGGTGAAGCGCTGGTCGGCCGCGGCGCTGTTGCACGCGATCTGGACCAGCAGGGCGCTGTTGCCGGTCGCGGCGCCGGCGACGTCGACGCACTTGCCGCTCGCGCCGCTGGCCAGGGTGTAGACGCCGCCGGCCGCCGGGCTGGCGGCCGCCTCCGACGGCCACACCGACACCGCGAGCACGGCGAGCGGCACGGCCAGCAGCGCCGTCGCGACGCCGGCGACCCGGACGGTGAGCCGGCGCCACCGCGCCGATGGTTGTGGATGCACGGGAACCTCCTGAGCGGGGTGTGATCTCGTCGATGCGATAGATGCCTCGCCCGGCGCCCGGATTACGGAAAGTTCGCGGCGGCGGCGCGGCCCCCCGGCCGGCGGCGGAAACTTTCACGCCCCCGGCGGGATACCCCGTGGCGCCCCGCGCGGCGCGGGTGGTGGAATCGGCCGATGATCGACGTGCGGCTGCTGACGTTCAACACGCTCATGCGCGACGACGTCCCGGCCCGGCTGCGGGCGCTCGGCCCGGTGCTGGAGCGGGCCGCGTACGACGTGGTGTGCCTGCAGGAGGTGCTGCACGGCGGCAGCGTGCGCCTGCTGCGGCGGGGCGCCGGCTACCGGCACGTGGCGGTCACGCGGGCGGCGCTGCCGTCCGGCGGGCTGATGCTCATGTCGCGGCGGCCGATCCTGCGGTACCGGTTCGCGCGCTTCCGGATGGCCGGGCCGTTGCGCACCGAGCAGCTCATGCGCAAGGGGGCGCAGCTCGCGGTCGTCGAGACGCCGGCCGGACCTCTCGCCGTCGTCAACACCCACCTGTCCGCGAACCGCGACGACGACTGGTCGGACGGCAACCGGTTCACCCGCGTCATCCGCCAGGAGCTCGACCACCTGGCGCGGCTGGTCCGCGGGTTCGAGCCGGAGCTGCCGGCGGTCGTCGTCGGCGACTTCAACGTGCCCCGCGACTCGGCGGCGTTCACCGGGTTCGCCGCGGCGGCCGGCCTGCGCGACGTCCTCGCCGGCGACCCGACGACGACGTTCCGGCCGACGCCGCGCTGGCCGTCGCCGCCGGCCCTGGACCAGGTCCTCGTCCGCGAGGGCGCGGGCCGGCCGGTGGTGGCGCGCGCCCGGACCGTGCTGCGGGACGCGGTCCGCGTCCCCGACGGGCGCGAGCTGTTCCTGTCCGACCACTACGGTCTCGAGGCCGATCTGTCCCTCGCCGGGCCTGCCGTGGGGATGGGGTGATCCACACCGGACGCTCCCTGCGGGGTGTTTGATTGCCGGACGGCAAGGGAACCACGCGTGCACATGAACGGAGGTGCCGCATGGCCATGCCACGATCCGACGGCGACGACCCGCGGCTGCTGCGGGAGCAGATCGCGCGGACCCGCGCCGAGCTCGGCAGCACGGTCGAGGCCCTCGCCGCAAAGGCCGACGTGAAGGCGCGCGCCAAGGACGCCGCGGCGCAGGCCGCCGAGCGCGCCAGGGGTGCCGCCGCCGACGCCGCCAGGAACCTCGCCGAGACCGTCTCGGACAAGGCGGTCGCCGTACGACGGCCGCTGCCCCTCGCCGCGATCGGCGCCGCCGTGCTCGTCGCGGTGCTCGTCGCCGTCGCCGTCCGCCGCAGGGGGCGATGATGAGCGGCTGGGGCGCGAAGCTCGCGTACAAGCCGGTCGGGTTCGCCCTTGGCGTCGGTTCCGGCCTCGTCGCCGGGCTGGTCTTCAAGCAGGTCTGGAAGGTGCTCGGCAACGACGACGACGCGCCGAACGCCACCGACGAGGACCGCGGCTGGGGCGAGATCCTCGTCGCCGCCGCGCTGCAGGGCGCGATCTTCGCCGTGGTGAAGGCATCCGTGGACCGGGCCGGCGCGGTCGCCGTCCGCCGGGCCACCGGCCGCTGGCCCGGCTGATCCCGCCACGACGTCGCCCGATCGGGGCGCACCGTTTTCCTGTCCCGGCGCCGGGGTACTGCCCGATCCACACAACGAACTCCTGGAAGAGGGTGCCGGACCGTGACCGACGTCGTGGAGCCTCGCAGCCGGTGGCGGCCCAACGTGCTGATGCGTGGATACGCGACGCTGGTGGTCGCGCTGCGCTGGCTGATCGTCGGCGGGTGGGCCGTCGCGGTCGTCCTTTCCGTGCAGTACCTGCCGGCCACCAACCAGGGCGGCAGCGACCTCGAGCAGCTGGTGTCCGCCGGCAACCCGGCCGTCGCCAGCGAGGTCCGCTCGTTCGAGAAGTTCGGCTTCCCGCTGCTGAGCCGCGTCGCCGTGGTGCAGCGCAAGGCCGACGGGCTGCCGCAGGCCACCCAGACCGAGGCGGTCGCCCGCGCGCGGGCGGTCAGCGAAGGCACGTACACCGACGTCGCGCCGATCCGCGCGGCGGTGCCGGTCATGAACACCCTCGGCCTCTTCCCGGGCTCCGCCGAGGACGGCACCACGATCGTGACGCTGCTCTTCACGGACCCGGACGTCACCTTCGCCGACCAGGTCGCCGCCGCGGAGAAGTTCGTGGCCGCGCACTACGGCGCGGACGACGCCGTCGTCGGGATCACCGGCTCGGTGCCGGCGCGGGTCGAGCAGACCCGCATCCTGCAGTCGAAGGTGCCGACCCTGGAGCTGATCACCGTCGGCGCGGTGTTCCTCATCGTGGCGTTCGCGTTCCGGTCGCTGATCGCCGCGCTGCTCGCGCTCAGCGCCGCCGGGGTCGCGACGCTGCTGACCCTGCACGTCGGCGGCGCGCTCGCGGAGCGGCTCGGGGTGCCGGTGCCGCAGGAGACCCAGCCGCTGCTGGTCGCGCTGCTGCTCGGCGTCGTCACCGACTACGTCGTGTTCTACCTGTCGGCGGCGCGCCGGCAGCTGGCCGCGGGGGAGTCGCGGCTGGACGCCGCGCGGCACGCGACCGCGCGCTACACCCCGATCATCGCGGTCGCCGGGGCGACCGCCGCCGCCGGCACCGGCGCGCTCATCGTCGCCGACGCACCGACCTTCCGGGCGTTCGGCCCCGGGATGGCGCTCGCCATCCTCATCGGCGTCCTGGTGGCCGTGACCCTGGTGCCGGCGCTGCTGGCGATCTTCGGCCGGTTCGTCTTCTGGTCGCCGCTGCGCCGCCCGCTCGGCACCCGCGGCGCCGAGCCGGCCCCGGTCGGCGGGCGCTGGTGGGCCAGGCTGCTGACCCGCCGCTGGTTCGCGCTGCCGGTGCTGCTGCTGTGCGTCGGCGGGCTCGTCGCGGCCGCGCTGCCGCTGCAGCACATCCGGCTCGGGGTCTCGTTCGTCGAGGCGCTGCCGCCAGGACACCCGACCCGGGTCGCGGCCGACGCCGCGGAGACCGGCTTCGCCGACGGCATCCTGTCGCCGACCGAGGTGCTCATCGAGGGCGCCGGCGTCGCGGCCCGCCCGGCGGAGCTCGCGAAGCTGCAGCAGGCGCTGTCCCGCGAGCCGGGCGTCGCCGCCGTCCTCGGCCCCGGCACCCAGGGACTGCCGGAAGGGTTCAGCGTCTTCCAGGCCCGCGACGGCTCCGCCGCGC
The DNA here is from genome assembly GCF_040674675.1 of Dactylosporangium sp. NPDC049742. Classification (NCBI taxonomy): domain Bacteria; kingdom Bacillati; phylum Actinomycetota; class Actinomycetes; order Micromonosporales; family Micromonosporaceae; genus Dactylosporangium; species Dactylosporangium sp. NPDC049742. The sequence goes on from NZ_JBFANF010000008.1 coordinate 114,240, forward strand.
GCTTCCTGCTCGTCCTCGCCGACGAGCCGCTCGGCGCCCGGGCCGTCGACACCGCCGGCCGGCTCGACCGGGACCTGCCGGGCCTGCTGCGCGACGCGGGGCTCGACGGCGCGACGGCGAGCCTCGGCGGCGACACCGCCGTCGCCCACGTCATCGTCGACCAGACCGTGCACGACCTGGGCCGCATCGCGATCGCGGCGCTGCTGGCCAACCTGCTCTTCCTGGTGCTGTTCCTGCGGGCCCTGGTCGCCCCGATCGGCCTGCTGGCCTGCAGCGTCCTCGCCATCGGTGCCACCCTCGGCCTGACCACGTACGTCTTCCAGGACCGCCTCGGCGGCGACGGCCTTACGTTCTACGTCCCGTTCGCGGCGGCGGTGCTGCTCGTCGCGCTCGGCTCCGACTACAACATCTTCGGCATCGGCCCCGCCTGGCGCGAGGCCCGGACCAGACCGCTGCGCGAGGCGCTCGCGATCACCCTGCCGCACTCGGCGAAGGCCATCCGCACCGCCGCGTTCACGCTCGCGGTGAGCTTCGGCCTGCTGCTGATCGTGCCGCTGCGCCCCTTCCGGGAACTCGCCTTCGCCCTCGCGGTCGGCGTGTTCATCGACGCGTTCATCGTCCGGTCCCTGCTCGCCCCGGCGCTGCTGAGCGTCCTGGGCTCGACGGTGGCCCCGACCGTCGAGCCACCGCCCCCCGGTGCCGGGGACCCGCGCGTCGTCGAGCAGCGCGCGCACTCAAGAGACGCTCAAGACCTGCGCACCGCGGGCTCGTACGACGGCTGAGTGGCTACCCTCGATACATGCTGATCGCGAAGCGGACCAGCGTCTGGCGGGCGCGCTATACAGTCACGCAACAGGGCCACGCCGTCGCCGCGTGGGAGGGCGGGGTCTGGCGCAGTGGCGGCCAGCTGACCGTCGCCGGCCAGTCGTTCCTCGTCCGTGGCAACGCGTGGGGCAGCCGCTTCGTGATGCAGGACAAGGCGGGCGAGTCCGTCGTCGCCGCCGACCGGGTCGGCCGCAAGCAGTGGACGGTCGCCGCGGGCGGCGTCACGTACCAGTTCCAGCGCGCCTCGGTGTGGAGCCAGGCCCAGGACCTGTACGCGGGTGGCCGCAAGGTCGGCTCGGTCCGCAAGACCAGCTTCTGGGGCAGTGACGTCGAGGTCGACCTGCCGGGCCTCCCGCTGCCGGTGCAGGTCTTCGTCCTCGGCGTCGTCGTCACCATGTGGGAGGCCCAGTCCGCGGCCGCCGCGTCCGCCTCGGCCTGAGTCGCGGCGGTCACGGCTTCCCGTCCACCACCACCTCGCCGATCCGGTCGCGCATCGGGCGCTGCTCGAGCAGGGCGATGGCCTCCTCGACGAGGCGGCTCAACGGGTACGGCAGCTGCGCGTCGAACGCCTCGGCGGCCGCGTCGGTCGCCGCCATCTCCGCCTCGATCGCCGGCATGAGTCGGGCCGCCCGGTCGGTGAGGTGGACGATGCGCTGCCTGGCGTCGGCGCCGGGCTCCAGGCGCACCAGGTCCTGCCGGGCCATCTCCGCGACGGTCTGGCTCGCCGCCGAGTGGGTGACGCCGATCGCGGCGGCCAGGTCGCGGATCGTGCCCGGCCCCTGCCGGGCCAGGGTGCGCACGACCGGGGCGAACCTGGGCCGGATGTCGGGCAGGCCGAGGTCCGCGTAGACGCCCGCGACGTCGCCGTCGAGCAGTTCGAGCAGGTGCCGCAGCCGGCTGCCGAGGAATGTCACAGCACTAATATAACAGCGCTGTTGTATTCTGCTCGGCATGTACCCACCCATCGAGCCGCACGACGAGGGCATGCTCGACGTCGGCGACGGCAACCTCGTGCACTGGTCCGTCAGCGGCAACCCGGCCGGGCTGCCCGCCGCCGTCGTCCACGGCGGGCCGGGCTCCGGCAGCAGCCCGCGGACCCGGCGCTACTTCGACCCGGAGCGCTACCGGATCGTGCAGTTCGACCAGCGCAACTGCGGGCGCAGCACGCCGCACGCGTCCACCTTGGACGCCGACCTGCGGCACAACACGACGGACCACCTCGTCGCCGACATGGAGCGGCTGCGCGAGCACCTCGGGATCGACCGGTGGCTGCTGTTCGGTGGGTCGTGGGGGTCGACGCTGATCCTCGCATACGCCGAACGTCACCCGCACCGCGTCGCCGGCATCGTCATCGACGGCGTGACCTCCACCCGCCGCCGCGAACGCGACTGGCTCTACGAGGGCGTCGGTCGCTTCTTCCCGGCGCAGTGGGCCGCGTTCCGCGACCACGTGGCACCGGTGAGTGACCGGACGCCGGCACGTGCGAGCGCGGGCGACCTGATCGCGGCCTATGCGCGGCTGATGGGCTCGCCCGACCCGGCCGTGCGGGCCGCCGCGGCGCAGGCGTGGTGCGCGTGGGAGGACACCGCCGTCTCGCTCGAACCGAACGGCGTGCCCGACGCGTACAGCGGCCGCCCCGACGACGCGAAGCTCGCCATGGTGCGCATCTGCACCCACTACTTCGCCAACGCCGCCTGGCTGGAGGAGGGCGTCCTGATCCGCGACGCCGACCGGCTCGCCGGGATCCGCGGCGTGCTGCTGCACGGCCGGTTCGACATCAGCAGCCCGCTGGAGACGGCGTGGCTGCTCGCCGAGCGCTGGCCGGACGCCACGCTGACGGTCGTCGAGGACTCCGGCCACACCGGCAGCGACACGATGCGCACCCTGATCCGCGAGGCCCTCGACTCGTTCGTCTGACCGGCGTTCAGCGCAGCCGGGCGGCGAAGTCCCGGAACCGGGACACCGCGTCGCCCCGGACCGCGGCGCCGTGGCCGAAGACCGCGACCTGGAAGTCGAGCTCGGCGAGGCGGGCGGCGCTGCGCACCGCCAGGGCCTGGTCGGCGTTGGTCAGCCGCGGCGACGCCCGGACCCGGCCGAACATCGAGCCCGCCGCGTCACCGGCGAACAGGACCCCGCCGGCGCGGTCGAGCAGGAACGACACGTGTCCCGGCGTGTGCCCGGGCGTGTGCACGGCGGTGATGCCGGGGACCCCGGTCGGGCCGTCCCCGTCGAGGACCAGGTCGACCGGCGCGGGGTCGGCCTTCAGCATCCGCGCCGACAGTCGCATCAGCCAATGGTGTACGGGCGGCGCCTGCTCACCCGTGATGACCGGGACGTCCTGCCGGTGCGCGACGACCCGCGCCCCGGTCCGCTGCCGCAGGTCGGCGAGCGAGCCGGTGTGGTCGGGGTGCCGATGCGTGGTCAGGATGGTGTGCAGGTCGGCGAGGTCGTGCCCGGTCTCCCGGACCGCGAGCGCCAGCCGTCCGGCCCGGCGCGGCAGCCCGGTGTCGATGAGCACCAGGCCGTCGCCGGCCTCGACGAGGTGCGCGTGCACGTAACCGAACCGCAGCTCCCACAAGCCGTCCACGATCCGCCGCACGCCGGCCCCTTCCGTCGGCCCAAGCTTGCGCGACCGCCGGCACCGCACGCCACGCGACGGTGGAAATTCACTCCGGGGCCCCGGATTCCGCCGGGGCCCCGGAGTGCTGGTCAGCCGAGGTAACGGCCCCACGGGCCGGTGATGGCCAGGGTGATGCCGGGGACCTGGATGTTGACGAACAGGACCTTGCCGTCCGGGGAGAACGTCGGGCCGGTGAACTCGGAGTAGGTCGGGGCGCCGTTGGAGGTGCCGTTGCTGAGCATGTTCCGGGCGATCGCGTAGGTCGGGCCGCCGGGGACGGAGCTCAGCACGTGCGAGGCGCGGACGCCGTCCTCGGCGAGGACGAGGGTGCCCCACGGGGTGACCGTGACGTTGTCGGGCCCGTCGAAGGTCATGTCGGCGTACTTCGGCGCCGGGCCTTCGCCCTCGGCGGCGGAGTTGTGCGGGAAGTACGTGACCAGGGTGATGGTCTGGTCGGAGTAGTCGTAGAACCACACCATGCCGTCGTGCTTGGTCGCGTCGGCGGGCAGGTCGTTGGCGCCGAAGGCGAAGCTGTTGACGATGTAGCAGCCCTTGCGGGTGCTCCAGACGCCCTCGAACTTCTTGCCCCGGGTGACCGTGCCGTCGGCGAACTGGGTGCGGACCGGCTTGGTGGTCGCGTCGCGGTCCGGCACCTCGAGCCAGGTCACCTTGAACGGGCGGCCGATCTGGGCGGAGGTGAGGTACGCGACGTCGGGCAGGATGCTGCCGTCGTCGAGGCGGATCTGCATCGCCTCGAGCTTGCCGGCGTCGTCGGCCAGCGAGTTGGCGATGCCCGCGCCGAGGCGCTTGCCGTCGGTCGAGCGCCAGCGGTAGAACAGGCCGTTGGGGCTGCTGGCGTCCTCGGACAGGTAGACGTGCTTGAGGTCCGGGTCGACGGCGAGGGCCTCGTGGTCGTACCGGCCGAACGCCTTGATCGCCTTGGGCAGCTGCTTCTTGGACTCGGCCGGGAAGACCTCGAAGACGTAGCCGTGGGCCTTCTGGTAGGTGCCGGTCTGGCCGCCGGCGGTCCAGGTGGCGCCGGCGTTGGCGGTGGTCTCCTCGCAGGTCAGCCAGGTGCCCCACGGGGTCACGCCGCCCGCGCAGTTGCGCAGCGTGCCGGAGATGCCGACCCACTCGCCGGTGCGCCGGCCCTGCCCGTCGGTGGTGATGACCGTGCAGCCGCCCGCGTTCGGGGCGCCCGGGTCGTACACGGTGCCCTCGATGTGCGGCACGCCGTACGCGATGGTGTGCGGGTTGAGCTCGTGGTTCTGGATGATCGTGAGCTTGTTGTGGCCGGCGGCGACGACGCCCGTGCCGTCGTGGTAACCGGGCGTCTTGCCCTGGTTGCCGTTCATCTCCGTGCTGCCCTCGCGGGTGACGATCGTGTAGGAGAAGCCCTCGGGCAGCGCGAGGATGCCGTTCGGGTCGTCCTTCAGCGGCGGGAACGGGCGCCCGCCGGAGGACGGCCGGTGCTCCTCGTGCGCGAGGGCGGGCTCGGCGAGGGTCGGCAGGGCACCGGCGACGGTCAGGCCGACGCCCGCCGCGGCCGTACCACTGAGAACTTGACGGCGAGAAACAGTCACGCTGGCACGCTCCAAAGAAGTCTGCTTGATTCCTTCGCAGCCTCGGAGACGCCGGTGAACCGTGGGGAAATACAAGGCGAACGATGCACGTCGCCGACCCGCACAGCGGGCGGTCAGTCCCACCAGAAGTGCCAGGCGGGCGCGCCGACGAGGCCCGCCGCGTAGCCGGGCAGGTCGGTGCCGCCCCACACGGTGTCGGGGCAGAAGGCGACGTGCTCCGCGGCGACCGTCAATGCCTCGTCCACCGTGGACGGTGGCGCGGCGACGCTCAGGAACAGCTCGGCGAAGCCGACCCCGACGACCCGGACCCCGAAGCGCTCCTCCCAGCTGCGCAGGACCGCGCTGATGTGGGCGGTGTCGTCGGTGTGGTTGGCGGGGCCGTCCCAGCCGACGACGGTGAGCGCGTCGGCGCCGCGACCGGCGGCGACCAGGCCGAGCCGCCACGGCCGGCGGGACGCGACGAGCGCGGCCGCCTCCCGGTCGGCGGTCGCGTCGGCGTCGGCGGGGTCCACGCCCGCCGCGGGTGCCAGCCCCGGCCACGGGCCGCGTCCGTCGCCGGTCTCCGCCCACCACTTCGGCAGCAGCGCCGCCGGGTCGTGGTCCGCGGGGTCGGACATGTCGTCGGGGACGAGCTCACCCTCGATCCACGGCCGGCACGGGTCGCCGTCGAGGTGCGTCAGCAGCAGGGGCCACAGTCCGGTGGCGGGGTGTGCGGCGCGCAGCTCCTCCCACAGCCCCGGCGGCGGGGACGTCTTGCTCAGCCAGAGCACCGCCGGCTCGTCGTCGTCGAGGTCGGGCCGGATGGTCTTGCCCGGGGGCAGCGGCACGGTGAGGGCCTTGACCCGGGCGGGCAGCGTCAGACGCTTCGCGGACACCCGCACGACCGTATCCGATCGGCGCCGGGTGGGACAGCCGCCGGGCGCCGTGTCCATCGACGAACTGTGCCACTCCGGCGGCTTTCACCACGGCACCGCCGGCCGCCCGGTCGACCGATCCTGTTACGGGCGGCCCGTCTCGGTTGCCGGGTCGGCCGCCGGGTCAGCCGATCACCCTGTCCCGGCCGGCGAGGACGGCGAAGCCACCCATCACCGCGATCAGTGCGCACATCGTCGCCAAGGGCAACGTCCACGAGCCGCTCGCGTCGCGCAGCGCGCCGATGAGGACGGGGCCGCACGCGGCCAGGAGGTAGCCGATCGACTGCGCCATCCCCGACAGGGCCGCGGCCTGGCGGTGGTCGACGGCACGCAGGCTGAACAGCGACAGGCACAGCACGAGCGACAGGCCCGCACCGAGGCCGGCACTCACCAGCCACACGACGGACAGGCCGGGCGCGAGCAGCAGCCCGCCGACGCCGAGCAGGATCACCGCGGCGCACAGCAGCGCGACGAACCGCTGGTCGGGCAGGCGGCGCATGAGGTGCGGGGCGGCGAGGTTCGCCACGACCGCGGCGATCAGGTACACGAACAGGTGCCAGCCGGCGGTCGTGGCGCTGACCCCGTGGTCCTGCTCGATGCTCGGCAGCCAGGCGACCATCACGTAGAAGACCAGCGACTGCAGGCCCATGAACAGCGTCACCTGCCAGCCGATCGGGCTGCGCCACGGCGAGCGGTGCGCGACGGTCGCGCCGGCGCCGCCGTCGGGGCCCGCCGGGCGGGTGCGCAGCCGGGGCAGCCAGACGGCGGCGGCGACGACCGTGAGCCCGACCCAGCAGCCGAGCGCGATCCGCCAGCCGGCGGTGGACTGGCCCGCGATGGGCACGGCGACGCCGGACGCGATCGCCGCGACGATGCTCTGCGTCGCGGAGTAGCCGCCGGACAGCTGCGCGACCCGGTCCGGGAAGTCCCGCTTGACCAGGCTGGGCAGCAGCACGTTGAAGAACGCGATCGCCGCGCCGATGGCGACCGTGCCGGCCCAGATCCCGCCGGCGACGGGCACCGACCGCAGCACGATGCCGGCGGCGAGCACCGCGAGGCCGAGGCCGAGGGTGCGCTCCAGCCCGAGCCGCCGCGCCACCAGCGGCGCGACCGGCGAGAATCCCGCGAACGCGAGCAGCGGCAGCGCGGTCAGCACGCCGGCGGCGGTCGCGGTCAGCCCGAGGTCGGCGCGCACGTCGTCGAGCACCGGCCCGACGGACGTCAGCGCGGCCCGCAGGTTGGTGGCGATCAGCAGGATGCCGACCACGAGCAGCCCGGTGCGGGCCCGCACGGGCGCGAGGGTGGCGGTCACGACGCGCTCCCGCGCAGGATGTCGCGGCCCTCGGCGACCAGCGCGACGCTGCACGCCTCGGCGGCGTCGGGGTCACCGGCCTCGATCGCGTCGACCAGGTGGTGGTGCAGGTCGTGCACGGTGCTGTCGTGGTCCAGCCCGGCGCTGTCGCTGATCGTCTGCGTGATGACGGGGCTCAGGTGCTGGTACAACTCCGCGAGCAGCGGGTTGCCGCCGGCGATGACGACCGCGCGGTGGAACGCGAAGTCGGCCTCGACGAAGCCCGCCAGGTCGCCGGTCCGGGCGGCGTCCCGCCGGTCGAGCAGCTCGCGCAGGTGGGCGACGTCCTCGGCGGTGGCGTGCAGGGCGGCCCGGCGCGACCCGCGGTGCTCCAGCAGCGCCCGCACCTCGAAGGCGTCGTCGGGGTCGGCCTCCGCGACCCGCCGGCCGAGGGACACCTGCAGCTCGCTGTCGGCGCGCACGTAGGTGCCGTCGCCGGGACGCGCTTCGAGGAGTCCGAGGTGTACGAGCGCGCTCAACGCCTCCCGGACGGTGTTGCGACTGACGCCGAGCTGCTCGGTGAGCCGGTGCTCGGGCGGGATCCGGGAGCCGACCGGCCAGTCACCGGCCGCGATCAGTTGCTTGAACTGACCGGCGACCTGCGTGGCGAGGGGCACGGCCCGTTGCGGGCTCGACAGCACTCCGACCTCCAAATGTAGGACATTTGGATGGTAGGACAGATCGAACGGTTACGCGAGCCTGCGAACCACCCACCAGACGGCCAGGCCGAGCGCCGCGGCGGCCAGCCCGACGAAGATGCCCGACTCGATGAGCTGGAACGTCCAGAAGCGTTCGATCGGCTGGTACGTGTCGGCCCACTCGTACCCGAGACCGCCGAGGCACGCGTCGGTCGCGGCGCGGTCGGCCTGTGCCGCGCACGCCGCGGGCACCTCCGACAGCGGGCTCAGGACGCCGGCGGCGTTCACGGTGTCGTGCCCCAGCACCCAGTCGCCCTTGCCGGCCCGCGGGTCGGCGGCGCCGAACGCGTACCGGGACCGCAGCGGCGCCATGAAGTGCTCCCGCCACACCCGCACGAGCAGGGTCGTCACCAGGTACGTGACCAGGGTGACCGCCATCGCGGGGACGGTCCGGCGCAGGAGCGCCCCGGCCGCGGCGCCGACGGCGAACGCGAAGACGGCGTACGCGACGGGGACGATGCCCCGGAAGTCGAACACGTTGGGGTCGAGCCGGCCGTACATGACGGTGCCCTGCACCCGGATCCGCTCGATCGGCTCGAACCACCACGTCATCAGCTCGGTGAAGGTCGCGGCGACGGCGGCGGCGCCGGCCAGGTGCAGCCCGAGCCGCGCGGCGAGCCACCGGCCGCGCCCGTGCGACTGCGTCCACACCAGGCGGTGCGTGCCCTGCTCCAGCTCCCGGGCGATGAGTGGCCCGCCCCAGAAGACCCCGATGAGCATCGGCACGACGTTGAGCAGCTTGACCGCGGTGGTCACCGCGTCGAACCGCAGGTCGAACGCCTGCACGAGGTCGCCGCAGTCGCCGCCGCCGGCGAGGCAAGCGTCGAGCCCGGAGTCGTGCATGAACCCGGTCATCGCCCGGCGCGTCAGCACCGCGAACACCGCGACGGCGGCGAGCAGCAGCGCGGATGACAGGATGTTGGGCCGGGCCAGCCGCCACGCGAGTCTCGTCATGCCGCCACCGCCGTCATGTAGGCCAGCGCCAGCTCCTCGAGGGAGACCGGTCGCACCGTCCAGACCCGCTCGTCGATCGGCCCGCGGGCACGCACGATGAGGCTGGCCTGGCGGTCGGTGTAGTCGGCCTGCACGGCGGTGTGCGCCGCGGTCAGCGCCGGTGCCGCGGCCCGCGGGCCGGTGACCATCCGGTGCTGCGCCAGCAGCGTCTCGGTGTCGTCGGCGAGCTGGACGTGCGAGGTGCTCAGCAGCACCAGGAACTCGCAGGTCCGCTCGACGTCGGCGAGCAGGTGCGAGGACAGCACGACGGTCACGCCGGACTCGGCGACCTCCGCCATCAGTGTCCGCAGGAAGTCGCGCCGGGCGATCGGGTCGAGGTCGGCGACCGGCTCGTCGAGCAGCAGCAGCCGGGGCCGCTTGCCCAGCGCGACCGCGAGGGCGAGCTGCGAGCGCTGCCCGCCGGAGAGCCGGCCGACCTTCTGCCCGGGTGGGATGCCGATCCGCTCGATCCGCTCCGTCGCCGCCCGTGGGTCCCAGCCCGGGTTGAGCCAGGCGCCCATGCGCAGCGTCTCGGCGACGGTCAGATTGCGGTACAGCGGCTTGTCCTGCGCGACGAACCCGACCTCGGCGACCGTGCCCGGCGAGCGCGGCGGGCGGCCCAGGATCCGCACCGACCCCTCGGTCGGGCGGAGCAGGCCGACGGCCAGGCTCAGCAGCGTGGTCTTGCCGGCGCCGTTGGGGCCGACGAGGCCGATCACCTGACCGGCGGGCAGCGACAGCGTGCAGTCGCGCAGCGCCCACTTCCGCCCGTAGCGGCGGCCGAGTCCCTCAGCTTCCAGTGCGGGTGTCATGCAGTCCCTCCGTGTCGTGCCGCATCACCGCGCGGTACATGGCTTCGATGTCGTCGTCGACCAGCCCGGCCTGCCTGGCCGCGCGCACCCAGTCGGCGAGGCGCTGCTGCAGCTCGGCCTGCTCCGCCTGCTCGGCCCGGTCCTTCGGGCCGAGCGTCGTGCGGACGAACGTGCCGAGCCCCTGCCGGACCACCAGCAGGCCTTCGCGCTCCAGCTCGCGGTAGGCCTTCAGGACCGTGTTGGGGTTGATCGCGAGCTTCGCCACGACCTCTTTCGCGGTCGGCAGCTTGTCCCCGGGCTCCAGCAGCCCCAGCCGCAGCGCGTGCCGCACCTGCTGCGCCAGCTGCAAGTAGGTGGCGACGCCGGACCGGTCGTCGAGCTGGAAGTCGATCACCAGAGCCTCAATCCACTAAGTGCTTAGTACAATGATGGTCATGGCGGGCCGAAGGTGTCAAGGACGCACGACTGCCCCGGCACCAACCGGCGCCGGGGCAGTCGCTGAGTGGGGCTACTTGGTCGGCTTGGCCGGCTTTGCCGACGGGATCTCCTCGCTGCCGGCCCGGGGGCCCTCCCGCGGCGGGGCCACGGTGGTGCAGGTCAGCGGCGTGTCGATGGGCACCAGGCGCTCGACCACGCCGGGGGAGCCGCCCGTGACCTCCAGCTGGGCGGGGTTCAGGTACCCCATGAACAGCTGCTTGCCGGGCGGCAGGGCCGAGGCGTCGAAGACGAACGTCGCGTCGGCGCCCGGCAGGGGTCGCACGACGTCCCTGACGCCGGGGCCGGAGCCGCGCACCAGCGTCAGGTCGTCGCCCGGGCCGGCGCAGAACTCGCCGACCTTGACGACCACCGGGAAGCCGGCCTGCCGCAGGGCCGCCTCCAGGCCGGCGGGATCCTCGAACCACTGCTGCTTGGTCCAGGTCACCTGGACCGTGCCGTCGGCCCGGGAGTCGACGGTGTAGGCGACCGTCCGGACGTGCACCTCGCCGGCCGCGTTCGCGCCGGGTGCCGTGGCCGGGGGTCCCGCCGGGGGGTTGGCGAGGCTCGCCACGCCGAGCGCGACGCCGGCCACCGCCACGGTGCCGGCGGCGACGGTCGCCAGCCGTCGGCGGTTGCGGCGGGCCCGGCCGGTGCTCACGATGTCATCGACGGGCGTGCCCATCGTGACCGCGTCGAGCGAGCCCCGCAGGGTGTCGAGGACGTCGGTGTCGTGGTCGTTCATGACTGCTCCTGACTGTTCATGACTGCTCCTGGCTGTGGTTGACGACGAGATGGCCGCGCAGCGTCGCGATCGCCCGGGACAGGTGCGCGGTGACGGTGCCCGGGGCCATGCCCAGGGCCTTGGCGGTGGCGGCGGTGTCGAGGTCGAGGAAGACCCGGAACGCGATGACCTCCCGCTGCCGGGGCGGCAGGGCGCGCAGCAGCCGTAGCAGCGCCGGGTCGAGGCCGCCGCCGGGCTCGCCGGTACCGACGGCGGCGTCCACGGGCCCGTCGCCGAGGTCGACCTCGCGGCGGTGCCGGCGCCACCACGACACCCGCAGGTTGAGCGCGGTGCGCACCACCCAGGCCCGCGGCGCCGGATGTCGCCGCACCTTGTGCCACGACATCCACGCCCGGGTGAACGCCTCGGCCACCAGGTCCTCGGCGACCTGGCGGTCCGCGACGCCGGCGAGCACGGCCCGCAGGCACCGGTCGCGCTCCGACCGGTAGAACTCGGTGAACTCCATGTGCCCCACGCCCCATGAACGCTTCAGGGCCCGGAATCACTTACCCGGGTTTCCGAGCCCGTCGGTGCTGGCGCCGGCGCGGACCGCTCGGCGTCGCCCCGGGCCGGGTCGCGGGCCCGATCAGCGCCCGCTGGCCGCCATGAGCAGCTCGACCAGGTCGATGGCGGCCTCGACCGACCAGACGACGCTGAACGCGGCCAGCGCGGCGGGCAGCAGGCTCAGCAGCCCCGCGGCGGGCCAGGTGCGCGGGGTCAGCAGCAGCGACACCCGGCGCGGCACGATGCCCTGCGGGATCGCGACGTGCAGCACCGACCAGCCCGATCCGGCCGGGGTCGCGCCGGCACCGGAGCTCGCCAGCGCGGCCGCGCCGATGGCGTGCGCGACCGTGCGACGGCTGCCCACCTCGACGGCGGCGTGCTCGTCGGCGGCCCGTTCGAGGAGGTAGTCGACGTGCTTCGCGACCCACCACAGCGCCGGGTGGGCGGCGGCGGCCGTGCCCGCCAGCCGGGCCAGCCGGTGGTGCCGGCCGGCGAGGTGCGCCTGCTCGTGCGCGAGCAGTGCGTCGAACTGCCGGTCGGTCAGCAGCGACCGCATACCGGTGGTGACCACGACGTAACCGGGCCGGCCGGGGACCGCGAACGCCTTCGCCTCCGCGTCGGGCAGCACGACGAGCGCCGTGCCGTCGCCGGCGGACCGGCCGAGCGCGAGGACGTCGCGGTGGTGGCGCCAGCGGCGGGTGACGGAGACGACGACGGCGGCCAGCAGCGCGACGCTGAGCCACGGCGCCCACGGCTCCGCGGCGGTGTCGGCCGTGACGACCGTCGCCGACCAGCCGAACACGCCGGCGACGGCCGGCACCTGGGCGAGCGCCTTCAGCGTGAACAGCAGCAGGTTGACGGTGCTGGCGGCGGCGACCACGGCCGCGGACCAGGCGACGGCACGGGCCGCGCCGGCGGGCGGTAGCCGGTCGGCGAGCAGTCGCACGACGAGCAGGACCAGCGGCGGCACCACGAGCACCGACCACACGAAATGATCGAACATGTGCCTCCCCCCGCGCGGTGTCCGTGCCCCTCGCACTCTAGCCAGATCGGGTCAGCGGCGGCCGTCCGCGGCTGGATAGAGTCGTCGCGATGAGTACACCACCGCCTCCGGGAGACCGCCGGCGCCGGCCCGGACAGCTCGAGGCGCAGGTGATCACCGTCCTCGGCGCCGCCGCCGGGCCGCTCACCCCGGGCGAGGTCCGCGACCTGCTCGATCCCGACGGCGCGCTGTCGTACAGCGCCGTGGTGACCACCCTGACCCGGCTGCACGAGAAGGGCTCCGTCACCAGGCACCGCGACGGCCGTGCGTTCCGCTACGGGGCGCTCCGCGACGCGGCCGGGCTGGTCGCGGAGCGGATGAGCCGCCTGCTCGCCGAGGAGCCCGACCGGGCGACGGTGCTGCGCCGGTTCGTCGGCACCCTCGACGACCGCGACGAGCAGACCCTCCGCGCGCTGCTGCGGGAGCACCCCGAGGCGTGACCTCTGCTAACTTCTACGTCGTGTAGAAGTTCGGCGGGAGGTGCCTGGCATTGGTGCTCGACGACGTGCTGCTCGCCCTGCTGGGCGGCCGTGACAGCAGCGCGTGGGAGCTCATGCGGCGCCACGACGAGATCTTCGGCAGCGCCCGGCGGATGGACATCGTCCGCGTGATGGCGTCCGTGACGCGGCTGGAGCGGGCCGGCTTCCTGCGGGTCGACACCGCCGTCCCGGCCCGCATGGCCAGCAGCAACCGGCGCACCTGCTCGCTCACCGCCGCCGGCCGGCAGCGCCAGCGGACCTGGCTGTGCGCCCTGCCCCCGGACGTCAGCATCGAGGACGTGTACGTGCGCGGCATGCTCGCCGTGGAGTCCGCCGACGAGGCGACCTTCGACATGTTCATCCGCAGCGGGCTCGCCGTCACCCGCGCCCGCATGCACGCGCTCGCCGACGACGTGGCCGGCGCGGCCGCCGTGACCCGCGCGAAGGCCGCGTTCGAGCGGGAGACCGTCCGGGCCCTCGCCCTGTGGCTGCACCAGCTGCCCGACCACCGCATGCCCCGCTCCGCCGCGGGCTGACCCACCTCCGGCCGCCTGGCCGCCGGTCGCTCAGCTCCCACGGGCACCGGCGTCCGGCTGCCTGGCTTCCGGTCGCCCCGCTCCGGCGGCCGGCCCGGTCCGCCGCGGGCTGGCGGGGGGCGGCCGGTGCGGGCCGGGTAACGTCCATCGGGTCGGGCATCCTGCGAACCCCACGGACGGAGCGGCCCATGGCTCGCCATCGTGGCCGGATCGGCCCGTTCCCCAGGTGGACCGTCGCCGTCGCCGCCGTGGTGCTCGTCGCGGCCGGGGCGGCGCTGTGGTTCGTCGCGGCCGGTCGCGGTACACCGGCATCCGACGCCCGCACGCCCGCTGGTGCCGGCACGCATGCCCCGGTGTCGCCGTCCGCCTCGCCGAGCGGTGACTGTGCCGCCGCGCTGGTCGCGAAGCTCACCCTGGAGCAGCAGGTCGGTCAGCTTCTCATGATCGGCACGCCGATCGGGACGCCGCTCAACGCCGTCCAGGCGATTCAGCGGTACCAGCTGGGCGGCATCTTCCTGGCCGGCCGCAGCACGGCGTCGGCGGCGTCGCTGCGCCAGTCGATCGAGCAGCTGCAGGCGGCCGCGGCCAAGTCGGGGCTCGGCCTGCAGATCGGCGTCGACCAGGAGGGCGGGCAGGTCCAGACGCTGAAGGGCGCCGACTTCCCGCCCATCCCGTCCGCGGTCAACCAGGGCAAACAGGACGACGCGACGCTGAAGGCCAACACCGCCGAGTGGGTCGGCCGGCTCAAGGCCATCGGCGTCACCATCGACCTGGCTCCGGTCGCGGACGTCGTCCCGGCCTCCGTCGGCAAGGCCAACCCGCCGATCGGCGGCTTCGACCGCCAGTACGGCGCGACCCCCGAACCCGCCGCCGCCGACGTCGCCACCGTCGTGACCGCGATGCAGGGCGCCGGCGTGCTCGCCACGCTCAAGCACTTCCCGGGCCTCGGCCGCGTCCGCGTCAACACCGACACCTCCACCGGCGCCCGCGACGACATCACCACCGCCGACGACCCGGCCCTGCAGCCCTTCACCAGCGGCATCGCGGCCGGCTCGGCGGCGGTCATGATCTCCTCGGCGACGTACCCGAAGCTGGACCCGGCCAACGTCGCCGCGTTCTCCGAGCCGATCGTCACCGGCCTGCTGCGCCAGAAGCTCGGCTTCGACGGCCTCGTGCTCTCCGACGACCTCGGCGCCGCCACCGCGGTCGCCTCGATCCCGCTCGGCCAGCGCGCCGTCCGCTTCATCAAGGCCGGCGGCGACATGGCCCTGTCGGTGAAGCTGTCCGACGCCGGCCCGTGGACCGAGGCGCTCCTGACCGCCGCGAAGGGTGACCCCGCGTTCGCCGCCCGGGTGACCGAGTCCGCGACCCGGGTGGTCCGCGCCAAGGTCCGCGCCGGGCTGGCCCGCTGCGGCACCTGAACCGCGGCGGACCCGGCTACAGTCGCGATCATGCCGGCCACCTTCCCTTCGCACGCCGCCGCCGTCCTGCCGCTGAAGCTGTGGCGGCCCGCGTGGTTCGACGGGGTCGCCCTGGTCATCGGCTCGGCCGCGCCCGACCTGCCGTACGCGATGCACTGCCGGCCGCCGTTCACCAAGGGCCACACGTGGTGGGGCGTGCTCGCGTCGGTGCCCGTCACGACCGCGGCGACTCTGCTGGTGCGCCGGGCGGCGCCGGAGGTCGCCGCGCACCTGCCGGGCCTCGGCCCGTTCGCCGTCCACGACTACGGCGCCCTCGCCCGGGCCAGGCACCCGTGGTGGGTCACGGCCGGCTCGGCGCTCATCGGCGCCGCCAGCCACGTCGCGTGGGACCACCTGACCCACGACACGGTGACCGGCACCAGGGTCGGTCTGCCGCGCCTGGCCCGGGAGGTGCTGCCCGGGGTGCCGGCGTGGGTGCCGCTGCACCTGGCCTCCAGCGCGGTGGGCGCCGTTGCGTGGCTCGCCATGTCGGCGAGGCTGGGCCGCACCCGCCGGATCGCCGCGTGGCACGGCCCGGCGCCGCACGTGCAGCGGCGGCCCGGGGCCTTCTGGGGCACCGCGGCCGCGGTCGGTGTGGCCGGCACCGCGGCGGCCGCGCTCGCCCCGCAGCCCCGCCGCCGGTACGTGGGCTTCCTGCCAGCCGTGCCCCAACCGGCGGTGGTCTCCGCGCGCCTCCTCGGCGTGACCGCGGCGGCCCTCATGACCGCCGCCGCCGTGCACCGCGCAATCACGGCGAGGCGACGCCCTGCTGCTGAGCTCTGACCGCCGCTTGCCAGCACGCCCGGGGGTGCTCAGCGCTGTCCCCACCGGGCGGTGTGCCTGCTCACCCGCGTTTGCTGGCGAAGCTGAACGGGTCAGGGGCTGAGGCGGTGGGTGAGGGCGGTGTGGCGGCCGCTGCCGACGGTGCGGACCGCGGCGGCGAGGGCGCGGCGTGAGCCGACCAGCACGACGAGGCGCTTGGCGCGGGTGACGGCGGTGTAGAGCAGGTTGCGTTGCAGCATCATCCAGGCGCTCGTGGTCAGGGGGATCACCACGGCGGGGTACTCGGAGCCCTGGGAGCGGTGGATGGTCATCGCGTACGCGTGCTGCAGCTCGTCGAGCTCGTCGAAGTCGTAGTCGATGGACTCGTCCTCGTCGGTGCGGACGGTGAGGGTCTGCTCGTCGGGGTCGAGGGCGGTGACGACGCCGAGGGTGCCGTTGAAGACGCCGGCCTGGCCCTTCTCGTAGTTGTTGCGGATCTGTGTGACCTTGTCGCCGATGCGGAACACCCGGCCGCCGGCGCGGCGCTCCGGCTGGCCGTCGCGGGACGGGGTGAGGCGCTCCTGCAGCAGGGCGTTGAGCGCGCCGGCGCCCGCTGGGCCGCGGTGCATCGGGGCGAGGACCTGCACGTCGCGGCGCGGGTCGAGGCCGAACTTCGCCGGGATCCGCTGGTGCACCACGTCGACGGTGAGCTGCGCCGCGGCCTCGGTGTCGTCGCACGGGAAGAGGAAGAAGTCGCGCATGCCCTGCACCACCGGCGGCAGGCCGGCGTTGATCCGGTGCGCGTTGGTGACGACGCCGGAGTCGGCGGCCTGCCGGAAGACCTGCGTGAGGCGTACCCGCGGAACGGCCTCCGCATCGAGGACGTCGCGCAGCACGGCGCCGGCGCCGACGGACGGCAGCTGGTCGACGTCGCCGACGAGGAGCAGGTGCGCGCCGGGCGGCACCGCCTTGACCAGCTTGTTGGCGAGGATGAGGTCGAGCATGGACACCTCGTCCACGACGAGGAGATCGACGTCGAGGGGGTTGTCCCGGTCGAAGCTGGCGTCGCCGCCGGGCTGGAGCTTCAGCAGCCGGTGTACGGTCGCGGCGGGCTGCCCGGTCAGCTCGGACAGGCGTTTGGCGGCCCGGCCGGTCGGGGCGACCAGCAGGATCTTCGCCTTCTTCGCGGCGGCGAGCTCGACGACCGACCGGACGGTGAAGCTCTTGCCGCAGCCCGGCCCGCCGGTGAGCACCGCGACCTTCGAGGTGAGCGCCAGCCGGACCGCCTGCTCCTGCTCGGGCGCCAGGTCGGCGCCGGTGCGCGAGCGAAGCCAGGCCAGCGCGCGGGTCCAGTCGACGCCGTGGAAGTGCGGCATCCGGTCGCCCCGCCCCCGCAGCAGGGTCAGCAGCGCGTTGGCCAGGGACTGCTCCGCGCGGTGGAACGGCACCAGGTACACGGCCGGTCCGTCGTTGCCGGGGACCGTCTCGCGCACCACCCCTTCCTCCGTGACGAGCTCGTCGAGGCAGCGGGTGGCGAGGTCCGCGGGCACGTCGAGGATCTTGGTGGCGTCGGCGACCAGCTGCGCGGCGGGCAGGAAGCAGTGCCCGTTGTCGGTGGCCTCGGAGAGGGTGTACTGGAGTCCGGCCTTCACCCGCTCCGGGCTGTCGTGCGGGATGCCGACGGCCTGGGCGATCGCGTCGGCGGTCTTGAACCCGATGCCCCACACGTCGGTGGCCAGCCGGTAGGGCTCGGTCTTCACCACGTCGATGGACTTGTCGCCGTACTGCTTGTAGACGCGCACCGCGATCGACGTCGACACGCCGACGCCCTGGAGGAAGACCATCACCTCCTTGATGACCTTCTGCTCCTGCCACGCCGCGGTGATCTTCGCGGTGCGCTTCGGCCCCAGGCCGGGCACCTCGACGAGGCGCTCGGGGTGCTCCTCGATGACGGTGAGCGTGTCGAGGCCGAAGTGCTCGACGATGCGTTCGGCGAACACCGGGCCGATCCCCTTGATGAGCCCGGAGCCGAGATAGCGGCGGATGCCCTGGATCGTGGCGGGCAGCACGGTGGTGTAGGAGACGACCTCGAACTGCCGCCCGTACTGCGGATGCGACGACCACCAGCCCCGCATCCGCAGGCTCTCTCCGGGCTGCGCCCCGAGCAGGGCACCGACGACGGTCAGCAGGTCGGTGCCGCGCCCGGTGGCGACGCGGGCGACGGTGTAGCCGGTCTCCTCGTTCGCGTACGTGAGCCGCTCGAGGACCGCTTCGAGAACCTGCGGCGGCGGGCGGGAAGCGGCAGGTGGCGGCACGCGCACCATGGTGCCCCCGCCGCCACCGTCGTGGCAATCCGGCTCAGCGGGGCAGGCGGCGCGCCACGTAGACGACGTTCACCGCGTACCGGTCGGTGCCGGGCAGCACGCTCGCCGCCGAGTCGACGCCCCGCGCGATCCGGTCGAGCCCGCGCCGCTCGTACCAACCCTGCGTCACCATCGAGAAGCCGCGGCGCTCCACGGTCTCGAACCCGTGCCTGGCCAGCAGCCGGTCGACGTCGTCGTGCGACAGCTCGGCGAACCACCGCTGCCCCCGCAGCCGGTGTGCCCGCAGGTGCCGCAGCGAGTTGGCGTTGCCGTGGTTCTCGATGACGAGCAGCCCGGCGCCGGGGTCGGGCAGGGCCTTGGCCGCGAACGCGAGGGCCCGGTCGCGGACGGTGTCGTCGACGTTGAGCAGCAGCCGGAACACGGTGACGAGCGCCGGTCCGTCCGCCGGTGCGGGCTGCGGCACGGGGCCGTCGGCCGGGATCGCGTGCAGCTGCGCCCGGGTGCCGACCTCGGCGGCCTTGGCGAGCATGTCGGTGGACGTGTCGTAGCCGTGGGCCTCCCGGACGAGCCCGTGCAGGCTGCGGATCGCCCGGCCGGTGCCGCAGGCGAAATCGTGCTGGACCGGCCGCTGGTCCGGTCCCTGGTTCGGTCGCTGGTCCGGTCGCTGGTCCGGTCGCTGGTCCGATCGCTGGTCCGGTCGCTGGTTCGGGAACGACCGCCGGACCAGGGCCCGCAGGTACGCCCGCTGCCGCTCGTTGATCCGCGACGCGTAGCTGCCGGGTGCGTAGGTGACGTGCTCGTACTTGTCGACCGCGCCGGTGTGCTGGAACACCCGCGCGTAGTTCGTGTCCAAAGCTGATCCCCGTTCGGTTGTGCCGCCCTACCCAGGCCAACCGTGCCATGACGGATCGGATACGGCTAGCTACGGTCCGCAACCTATCGAGACCTACGCTGAGGGTATATACGCGGCGTATACTCTCGGCGTATGGTGGTCGGCATGAGCGTTCCCCTCACGCTGCTCGGGCTCCTGGAGCGCGAGCCCAGCCATGGCTATGACCTCAAGCGCGACTACGACACCTTCTTCGGCCGCGGCAAGCCGCTGTCGTTCGGGCAGGTCTACGCGACCCTCGGCCGCCTCGCCCGCGACGGCAAGGTCGTCATCAGCGACGTCGAGCCGGGGGAGGGGCCCGACCGCAAGCGGTACGTCATCACCGACGCCGGCGCCACCGAGGTCGACGCGTGGCTCGCCGAGCCCGTCGAGCCCGAGCCGCACCTGCAGACGGTGCTGTTCGCCAAGGTCGTGCTGTCGCTGATGCTGGGCCGCTCCGCCGAGGACTACCTGGACATGCAGCGCAGCGCCCACCTTCGCCGCATGCAGCAGCTGACCGAGATCAAGCGCGCCGGCAACCTCGTCGACGCGATGCTCGCCGACCACGGCCTGTACCACCTCGAGGCCGACCTGCACTGGATCGAGACGACGGTCGCTCGCCTCGACGCACTCACCAAGGAGATCCAGCGATGACCTCGATGATCGAGGCCCGTGACGTACAGCTGTCGTTCGGTCAGACACCGGCGCTGCGCGGCGCCACCCTCGCCGTCGAAGAGGGCGAGATCGTCGCCGTGATGGGCCCCAGCGGCTCCGGCAAGTCGACGCTGCTGCACTGCCTCGCCGGCATCCTCGTCCCCGACGAGGGCGAGATCCACTTCGACGGCGCCCGCATCGACCGGCTCGACGAGACCCGCCGCAGCACCCTGCGCCGCGACCGGTTCGGGTTCGTGTTCCAGTTCGGCCAGCTCGTGCCGGAGCTGACCGCCGAGGACAACATCGCGCTCCCGCTGCTGCTCGGCGGCGCCCGCCGCGCCGCCGCCGTCGCACAGGCCCGGCCCTGGTTCGCCCGGCTCGGCCTGGAAGGCCTCGAGCAGCGCCGCTCCGGCGAGCTGTCCGGCGGCCAGGCGCAGCGCATCGCCCTCGCCCGGGCGCTGGTCGCCAAGCCCCGCGTCCTGTTCGCCGACGAGCCGACGGGCTCCCTCGACTCGCTCACCGGCGAGCAGGTCATGGACCTCTTGGTCGACTCCGCCCGGGCGCAGGGCACGACCGTCGTCCTCGTCACCCACGAGGCCCGCGTCGCGGCGTACGCCGACCGCCAGGTCGTCGTCCGCGACGGCCGCGTCCACGCCCTCGCCAGGAGCGCGTCGTGATCCGGTTCGGGCTGCGCCTCACCCTCGCGAGCGGCCGCGAGGCCGCGGTCAGGCTGGCCGTCATGGCCGGCGCGGTCGCGCTCGGCGTGTGGCTGCTGCTGAGCACCCTCGCCGGCGTCAACGCGGTCGACGGGCAGGTCGCCCGGCTGGCCGCCCTCGACGCGCAGATCCCCGCCGACGACGGCCCGCTGTGGTGGGCCGAGCGCGGTGGCGAGTTCTTCGACGGCCAGTCCATCTCCAGGGTCGACGTCGCCGCGCTCACCGCCGGTGCGCCCGTCCCCAGGGGGCTGCCGCGGCTGCCCGGGCCGGGGGAGTACTACGTCTCGCCGGCCCTCGCCGACCTGATCGACTCGACCCCCGCCGACCAGCTCGGCGACCGCTTCGCCGGCCACCGTGCGGGGTTCATCGGCGACGCCGCGCTGCCCTCGCCCGGCAGTCTCACCGTCGTCGTCGGCGGCACCCCTGAGTTCGTTTCGCAGCTGTACGGCGCCCGCCGCGTCAGCGGCTTCCCCACCCACGCGACCGGACTTCCCGTCGCCGCGCTCGACCTGATCCTGTCCGTCGTCGCCGGCGGGCTGCTCTTCCCGGTGCTCATCTTCATCGGCACCGCGACCCGGCTCAGCGCCGCCCGGCGGGAGCAGCGCTTCGCCGCGATGCGCCTCATCGGCGGCACGCCCCGGCAGATCTCCGTCGTGGCCGCCGTCGAGTCGACCGTCGCCGCGCTGCTCGGCACGGTCGCCGGGTTCGGGCTCTACCTCGCGCTGCGCGAGCAGGTCGCCGGGATTCCGTTCACCGGCCTGCCGTTCCAGCCCGACGACGTGACCCTCGGCCCGCTGATGGGCGTGGCGGTCGCGCTCGGCGTGCCCGTAGCCGCCGCGGTCGCCGCCCGGGTGGCGCTGCGCCGGGTCCGCATCTCCCCGCTCGGGGTCGTGCGCCGTGTCACGCCGAAGCCGCCCCGCTGGTTCCGCCTGCTCCCGCTGCTGCTCGGCATCGGCGAGCTCGCGTTCTTCATCGGCCGGGTGCCGGACAGCTCCAACAAGCAGGTCGCGGTCTTCCTGCCGGGGCTGCTGCTCATCATGGTCGGCCTGGTGATCGCCGGGCCGTGGCTGACGATGGTCGGCGCCCGGTTGCTCGCCCGCCGGGCGCAGCGGCCCGCGACCCTCATCGCCGCCCGACGCATGAGCGACAACCCGTCGGCCGCCTTCCGGGCGATCAGCGGCGTCGTCATCGGCCTCTTCGTCACCACCACGTCCGTCGGCATCATCCACACCATTTCCGAGGAGCGCGGCCGGCACGTCGACGCGCTCTCCGCCAGCACGCTGGTCACGATGTTCGAACGCGACCCGCAGAGCATCCCCGAGCCGGTCCTCGCCGCCGTGACGGCGCAGCCCGGGGTCCGCTCCGTCACGGTCGTGCGGGGCAACCCCGAGCGCGACGGCGGCTACGCCGGCCTCGCCCTGTGCGCCGATCTCGCCCGGGCGCCCGAATACGGCCGCTGCGCCGACGGGGCGACGGTCGCCTGGGTCCACGAGGATCTGCTGGGGTGGCGCACCACGCACGGCGCCGGCATCGTCTGGTCGGCGGCGCCCGTGACCGAGGAACAGTTGGCCGAGCTGCCCGTGGCGGCGGTCGTCACCAGTACCGACGGCGCCACCGCCACCCTCGAGCGGGCCCGCACCGCGTTGGAGCGCGCGTTTCCCGACCTGCGGGTCCAGCCGTTCACCGAACGGGACCGCGCCGAGGACCAGAACTCGCAGCTCGCCGGCTTCGAGCAGCTCGCGGCCGTGATCATCTTCGCGAGCCTGCCGATCGCCGGATGCAGCCTCGCGGTCGCCGTCATCGCCGGTCTCACCGATCGCAAACGGCCCTTCAGCCTGCTGCGGCTCACCGGTGTACCGCTGGCGGTGCTGCGACGGGTCGTCGCCCTGGAGAGCGCGGTGCCGTTGCTGGCCGCCGCCGCCCTCGCGATCGGGGCCGGGCTGCTGGGCGCGCAACTGTTCCTGAAGGCGCAGATGGACTACACGCTGCACCTGCCGTCACCGACCTACGCCGCGATCGTCGCCGGTGCGCTGCTGATGTCCCTGGCCATCATCGCCGCGACGTTCCCGCTGCTGCGGCGCATCACCGGGCCGGAGACCGCCCGGAGCGAGTGAGTCCCTCGCGGCTGCGCCGCCGGCGGGCTGTCGGCCGGCGTCGATCTACGATGTCCCGATGGCGTTCTACCTTCCGCTGGGCTCCGGCCGGTTCGCTTCGACAGCACACACGCGGGGGCCGTGGGACGCGGGATCGCAGCACGCCGGACCGCCGGCGGCGCTGCTCGGCCGGGCGGTGGAGCAGGTTGCACCGCCCGGCATGCGGGTCGCCCGGCTGACCTTCGAGATCGCCAAGCCGGTCCCGATCGCCGAGCTGTCCGTGGATGCGCGGATCGTCCGGCAGGGGCGCAGTGTCGTGCTCGTCGAGGCGGCGATCGAGCCGTACATGCGCTGCACCGCGCTGCTGATCCGCGCCGGGGCGGACGTGGTGCCCGCCGCGGTCCCGCCCCCGACCGTCCACCTCGACGGCGCCACCGTCAAGCCGCTCTACCCGACGACCCACGACGTCGGCTACCACACGGCGATGGACTTCCGCTTCTCCGAGGGCTCGTTCCTGGAACGCGGCCCGGCGACCGCCTGGCTGCGCATGAACGAGTCCCTTGTGGACGGTGAGGAGCCCAGCCCGCTGACCCGCGTCCTGGTCGCCGCCGACTCGGGCAACGGGATCAGCAACGAGCTGGAGCTGCGCAGCTTCCTCTTCGTCAACGCCGACCTGACCGTGCACCTGCTGCGGCACCCGATCGGGGAATGGGTGTGCCTGCGCTCGGCCACCTCCATCGACCCCGCCGGCATCGGCCTCGCCGACACCGCCCTGCACGACCAGCACGGCCCCATCGGGCGCTCGGTCCAGAGCCTTTTTGTCGCACCCCGCCGGTAGGGTGATTCTCGTACAGGTGATCGAATATTGGCGTATGGTGATCGCATGGTGGACAGTGGACTCAGTGACCGGCAGCAGCGCGTTCTGACCGTGATCCGCGGCTGGGTCGAGGAGCACGGCTATCCACCCACGGTGCGTGAGATCGGCGCGGCCGTCGGCCTGGTCTCGACGTCGTCGGTGTCGCACCATCTCAAGTCGTTGGAGCGCCTCGGTTATCTGCGCCGCGACGGCCGCTGGCCCCGGGCGATGGACGCCAGGGAGGGCGTGCGCGCCGAGTCGGGCGACGCTCAGCCCGGCGCTGGCTCCGGTGCCGCGGGCGGGGTCGGGCCGGGTGTCGACGGCGACGGTCGCGCTGGGGCGGGCCGTGGTGACGGCGGCGCTGACGTCCGGCTCGGTCCTTGGCCCGGGGTCGCGGGCGATGCGTGGTCCGCTGCTCGTGGCGACGACGGTGCCGGCGCTCGCGGTGCCGACGGTGCCCGGGCTGGCGGGGTCGGCGGCGCTGGCAGTGTCAAGATTCGTGGCGCTGGCGGGGCCGGGGTTGGCGGTGTTGGCGGGGCTGGGGTTCGGTTCGGTCCTTGGGCTGGGCTCGCGGGTGACGTGCGGTCCGGTGCTCGTGTTGATGACGGTGCCGGGGGCCGCCGCGGTGGCGCTGACGTCCGGCTCGGTCCCTGGGCCGGGGTGGCGGATGACCTCCGGTCCGGGACCCGGAGCGACGATCGTGCCGAGGGCGGCCAAGTCGACGACGTGAGCGACGTCCGGGCTGGGGGCCGGACCCGGGCCAGGCCCGGCGGGCGGGCCGGTGCCCATGGCGCGTCGGGCACCATCCACCGTGACGCCGGGGTCAGTGTGCCGGTGCTCGGTGCGATCGCCGCCGGTCAGCCGATCCTCGCCGAGGAGCAGGCCGACGACGAGCTGACCCTGCCGTCCTCGCTCGTCGGCCACGGCAGCCTGTTCGCCCTCCGGGTCAAGGGCGACTCGATGATCGAGGCCGCCATCTGCGACGGCGACTTCGTCGTGGTCCGCCGCCAGCCGGTCGCCGACAACGGCGACATCGTCGCCGCGATGATCGACGGCGAGGCCACCGTCAAGGTCTACCGCCGCCGCGACGACGGCCATGTCGACCTCTTGCCCCGCAACCCTGCGTACGACATCATCCCGGGCGACGAGGCCACCATCCTCGGCCGCGTCGTCAGCGTCCTGCGCCGCCTCTGACCCCCTCCGCCACCGCGCCGCCGTCCGGCCCAGGTCGGCGGCCGGTGTCCGCGGCCCGGGCCGGTGGGCGGCGTCGCGGTGTCGTCCAGGGCGTGTCCGGGCTGGACCGTGTCCGCACGTGTCCGCCGGACCTGCCCTGAGCACACGATCGCCGACAGTGCCGCGGGTCGTGTCTCCAGGATCTGGTGCCCGGGTCGTGTTGCCGATCGGTGTTCCTCGGTCTTGTCCACGGGGTGTGCGGTCTGGATTGGGTTCCCGGGCTGCGTCGGCGGGCGGTGCTGTCCGGGCGGTGTTTCCAGGCGGTGTCCGCAGGGGTGCTGTCCCGGGTTGAGTTCCCTGCGTCGGGTCCGGTGGGGCGTGGGCGGGGGTGGTTGTGTGGCGGTGGGGTGGGCAGAAGGGGCGGGTGGAGCTGGAGTTCGGCGAGGCGGGGCTGTCGGGTGTGGTCGACCTGATGGTGCGGGTGGTCGAGGCGGCCGGTGCGGTGGTCATCTTCGCCGGGGCGGTGGTGGCGTTCGTGCGGTTCGTGGTGGTGGCTGTGCGGACTCGGCGGGTTGAAGGGTTCACGCAGGTCAGGTTGGGGCTGGGGAGGTTTCTGGCGTTGGGGCTGGAGTTTCAGCTCGCCGGGGACATCCTGCGGACGGCGATCGCTCCGACGCTGCGGGAGATCGGGGAGCTTGCCGCCATCGCGGCGATTCGTACGGGCCTGAACTACTTCCTCGGCCGCGAGATCAAGGAGGAGCGGGAGGAGCTCGCCCGGGGGAAGGACGCGGCCGCGCGGTGATGCGGGTGCTGGTGGAGTACGCGGCGCTGGGGTGTGTCGCGGCGGGGGTGGTTGCGGGGTGGGTGACGTTCGCGCTCGGGCGGGACCTGCGGGGCGCGCTGGGGGTGGCGCTGGACTTCTGGCTCGCGGGCGGGATGCTGCGGCTCTCCGTCGGGACGGACTGGCGGCCGCTCGCGGCCGCGGCCGCGATTCTCGTGGTCCGGAAGCTGCTCGTGGTGTCGGTGGGCCGGTCCCGGGGTCGTTTGCGGAAGTGCAAAGAAGGGTAGCCATAACAGTGTTAGCCAGGTACGTCCACGTTTGGAGGGGCTCGTGTCGACCGACGCGATCGTTGTGCTCAAAGAGGACCACAAGACCGTCAAGCGGCTCTTCAAGGAGTTCCAGTCGGTGGGGGACGCGGCGAAGCGGCGCAAGGCCGAGATCGTCGGCAAGATCCTGGAGGAGCTGACCGTCCACACGTACCTCGAGAACGAGGTCATGTACCCGGAGGTCCGCAAGCTGCTGCCGGACGTCGAGGACGACGTGCTGGAGTCGTACGAGGAGCATCACGTCGCGGACGTGCTGTGCTTCGAGCTCGCCACGATGAGCCCGGACGACGAGCACTTCGACGCGAAGGTGACGGTGCTCATCGAGAGCGTGACGCACCACATCGACGAGGAGGAGCAGGAGTGGTTCCCGAAGGTCCGGGCGGGCCTCGGTCGCAACCAGCTGCAGGAGATCGGCGCCCGCATGGAGGAGCTGCGGCCCAGCGCGCCGAAGAAGCCGACCCAGCCGAAGGCGCTGAAGAAGGCGCTCGACGCGATGACCGCCTGACGGCGAAGACACCCCCGCGCCCCGCCACCGGCCCCGGCCGGCCGCGGGGCGCGCGTCGTCTCAGGACGCCGGCACCAGACCTCACGGGGCCGGCACGAAACCTCACGAGGCCGGCACGAAACCTCACGAGGCCGGCACCGACCTTCAGGGCGCCGGCACCAGGGCGGGCAGCCTCGGCAGGAACAGCAGGGCGAGCGCGGCGGTGGCGACGGTGACGGCGCCGGCGAGGACGGCCAGCGCGGTGAGGCCGGCGGCCTGGGCGAGCGCCGGGCCGGCGACCGCGCCGATCAGCGTGGCGAGGGCCTCGCCGCTGAGGAAGACGGCGCTCACCCGGCCGAGGACGGCGTTGGGGAGGGTGCGCTGCACCGTGGTCTGCGGCACCGCCCAGGTCATCGAGCCGGAGACGCCGATACCGACGGCGGCGGGCACGGCGACGGGCAGGCCGTCGGCGGTGAACAGCGCGAGGAATCCGGCGGCGGTGCAGAGCAGGCTCAGCGCGTACAGGTGCCGCGGCTGGACCCGGTCGACCAGCAGCCTGATGAGCGGGGCGCCGAGCAGGAACCCGGCCCCGAGCGCCGAGACGACCAGGCCGGCCTGGCGGGGGCCGCCGAGCTCGGTGACGCCGAGCGGGACGAGCAGGGCGCTGAGGGAGCCGTTGGCGAGCGTGAAGAGCGTGCTGACGACCAGCAGCCACCGGGTCATCCGGTCGCCGCGGATGGTGCGCAGGCCGTGCCGCAGCTCCTCGCGGATCGCCGCGACTGTCGTCCGGGATGGTCGCGCGCCGGGGCGGCGGGTGGTGAGGAAGATGGCCACGGCCGAGCACAGGTAGGTGGCGACGTCGGCCCAGATGAGCACGGGGAAGCCGTAGGCCAGGAGCAGGACGGCGCCGAGCGGGGCGCCGACGAGCCGGACGACGCCGTCGGTGCCGGCGGTGAGCGCGTTGGCGCTGCTGAGGCGGGTACCGGTGCCGACGACGGCGGGCGTGTACGCCTGTGCGGCCGGGCGGAACAGGACCGATCCGGTGCTCTCGGCGGCGAGGGCGGCGTACACGATCCACACGGTGCCGGGGGAGTCGGCGAGGAGCATCGTGGCGACCGCGGCGGCGCGGACCACGTCGGTGGTGAGCATGACCCGGCGGCGGTCCCAGCGGTCGCTGAGCACCCCGGCGAGCGGCCCGAGCAGCAGCACCGGCAGGTACTCCGCGGCGAGGGTGAGACCGGTGGCCATGAGCGAGCCGGTGATCTGCAGGACGTGCGCGGGGACGGCGACGGTCAGCAGCCAGCTGCCGAGCAGGCTGACGAACCGGCCCGTCCACAGCAGCCTGAAGTCCCGCACCCGCAGCGCCTCGGGCATCCCGGGCAGCTTCGGCATCCGTCGATCCTTGCACGGGCCCGGTGTTTCGGCGGACCCGTGCCGGGCATGGGACCGGCATGCGTGTGCTGGCCAGGCTGGAGAACGCCCGTTGGCTCGACCGGATCGGCGACGCCGTCCGGCGGGTCGTGCTCGCCACGGTGGGCAAGGGGCGGGTCGGCGAGGCACTGCACGGACGGCAGCTGGGGCATCCGGCGCACCCGGCGATGGTGCAGCTCCCGGTCGGCGCGTGGATGAGCGCGGCCGTGCTCGACCTGCTGCCCGGCACCGAGCCCGCCGCGACCGCGCTGCTCGTCGCCGGCACCGCCGGGACGCTGCCGTCGGTCGCGACCGGCGCCGCCGACTTCGGCACCCTGTCGCGGGAGCAGCGCCGGGTCGCGCTGGTGCACGCGGCCGCGAACACCGTCGCGGTCGGCCTCTTCACCGCGTCGATCGTGGCGCGACTGCGCGGCGACCACCGGCGCGGGCGGGCGCTGTCGTTCGCGGGGCTGGGCGTCGCCGGGACGAGCGCGTATCTCGGCGGGCACCTGGCGTTCGCCCAGGCGGCCGGGGTCAACCACGCGGCTGCGGCGTTGCCTCGTGTACCGCGGGAGTGGCGCACCGTCGACGCCGTCGACAGCTTCGCGGACCGGAAGGTCGGCACGAGGGCGTTCGGCGACACGACCGTGCTCGTGTACCGCGAGAGCGACCGCTTCAGCGTGATGGTGGGCGAGTGCGCGCACCGGGGCGGCCCGCTGACCGACGGGCGCACCGTCGACGTCAACGGGCAGGTGTGCGTCCAGTGCCCGTGGCACGGCAGCGTGTTCGCGCTCGCCGACGGGCACGCCGTGCACGGGCCGGCGGGCTCCGACCAGGTCCTGCTGCGCACCCGGGTCCGCGGCGGCCTGCTGGAGGCGGCCCGGCCGTAACGAAGGCGGCCGGCCGCACGGAACCGCCCGGCCGTAACGGAACCGCCCGGCCGTACGCGGAACCGGCCGGGCCGTAGACGGACAGGGGGAGCACGGCATGCGCATCGTCATCGTCGGCGCCACCGGCAACGCCGGGACCGCGCTGCTGCGCCGCCTGCACCAGGACGGCACGCACGACCTCGCCGGCGTGGCCCGCCGGCTGCCGGGGCCGGCGGCGGGCGCACCGTACACCGGCGTCGACTGGTACCAGTGCGACATCGGCGCGAAGGGTGCCACCCACCGGCTCGAGCCCGTGTTCGCCGACGCCGACGCGGTCGTGCACCTCGCCTGGCAGATCCAGCCGAGCCACGACCGCCAGGTGCTGCGCCGCACCAACGTCGACGGCAGCCGGGCCGTCATCGGCGCCGCCGTCCGGGCGGGCGTGCCGGCGCTCGTCGTCGCCTCGTCCGTCGGCGTCTACGCGCCCGGGCCGAAGGACCGGCTCGTCGGCGAGGACTGGCCGAAGACCGGGGTGGCGGCGTCGTCGTACAGCCGGGACAAGGTCGTCGTCGAAGGCATGCTCGACACGGTTGAGCGCACCGACCCGTGGCTGCGGATCGTGCGGGTGCGGCCCGGCCTGATCTTCCAGCGGGACGCCGGCACCGAGATCGCCCGGTACTTCCTCGGCCCGCTCGCGCCGACCCGCCTGCTGCGCTTCGGCCGGCTGCCGATCGTGCCGGACAACCCGCGGCTGCGGCTGCAGGCGGTCCACGCCGACGACGTCGCCGACGCGTACGCGCGGGCGCTCACCTCGGACGTTCGCGGCGCGTTCAACCTCGCGACGGACCCGGTCCTCACCCCGCGGGTCGCCGCCGAGCACTTCCACGGCCGGACGGTGCCGGTGCCGGGCGTGCTGCTGCGGGGCGGCGCCGCGCTCTCCTGGTGGCTGCGCCTGCAACCCGTCGACGCGGGCTGGGTGCAGCTGGCCCTGAGCGCGCCGCTGATGTCGAGCGAGCGGGCCACCACCGAGCTCGGCTGGCACCCGTCGGTCGACGCGGTCGCGGCGCTGCGCGAGCTCGTCGACGGCATGGCGGCCAGGGCGCACACGAAGAGCCCGCCGATGTCCGCCGGCCGCCTGCTTCCGGGTCGCACCGGCGGCCTGCTCCGGGGCCGGCTGCCGGGGACCGGCAACCCGTACTGAACTCGCGGGAACCACCACCGCCGACGAGCCGTCAGAACGGCATGAGGAGCGGCAGGCAGGTCATGGGGGCGATGCTCGGACTTCTGTTGGTGGCGGCGGGCTGCGCCCGGCAGGTGCCGCCGGATCTCGTGGCGGGGGCGCCCGCAACGACACAGGCGGGGACACAGGCGGGGACACCGGCGGCGACACCGGCCGGCGACATCGCGGTGCAGGTGCTGCGGCGGTATCTCGGCACGCCGTCGGAGAACTCGTTCCCCGAGCGGGCGTTCCCGACGGTGTACGTCATGGACCACACGTTCGGCGACGCCGCCGACCCGAGCGGGAAGCAGACCGGCGGCGTGCCGATCCCGGCCGCGACCCAGCAGCAGATCGCCGAGGCGCTGGCGCCGGCGACGAAGGTCGTGTTCGTCGCCGACCGCGAGACCGTGCTCGAGCACAAGGAGAGCTGCGCGCGGGTCAAGGACGACGCGATCCTGATCACGCTGGGCCAGCCGGTCGGGGACGCGCGCCGGGTCACCGTCGGCGTCAACGGGTTCGTCGCCTGCCTCGGCGCGACCTGGCTGACCTACGTCGTGCAGTACCAGAGCGGCGACGGCTGGCGGGTCACCGGGACGACCGGGTCGATGAGCATCGCCTGAGGCGCTGGCCGTCAGACGCGGAACTGGCCGGCCAGCGACTGCAGCTCGGAGGCGAGCTGGGCCAGGTCGTGGGTGGCGGTGCGGACCTCCGTCACGCCGCGGCTGGTCTCGTTGGCGGCGACGGCGATGCTGCTGATGTTGCTCGCGATGACGCCGGCGCCCTCGGCCGCCTCGGTGATGTTGCGGCCGATCTCGGCGGTGGTGCTGGTCTGCTGCTCGACGGCGGTGGCGATCGTCTGCTGGTAGCTGTTGACCTGGTCGATCACCTCGGCGATCGCGGCGATCGCCGAGGTGGCGTCGGTGACGCCGCCCTGGATGGCCTGGATGCGGCCGGCGATGTCGCCGGTCGCCCGCGCCGTCTCCTCCGCGAGGTCCTTGACCTCGGCGGCGACCACGGCGAAGCCCTTGCCCGCCGCGCCCGCGCGGGCCGCCTCGATCGTGGCGTTCAGGGCGAGAAGGTTGGTCTGCTCGGCGATCGCGGTGATGACCTTCAGCACGGCGTTGATCTCGTTGGAGGCGGCGCCGAGCGCGTTGACGGTGCCGGTGGCGGCGCGGGCGGAGTCGACGGCGGTGCTGGAGACGCTCGCGGCCTGACCGGCGTTGCTGGCGATCTCGCGGACCGACATGTTCATCTGCTCCGCGCCGGCCGCCACGGTCTGCACGTTGTGCGACACCTCCTCCGCGGACCCGGCGACGAGGTCGGACTGGGTGCCCGCCTCCACGGCCGCGGCCGCGATCTGCTGGGTCGTCGCGGACAGCTCCTCGGCGCTGGCGGCCACCGCGCGGGAGTGCTCGGAGATCGCGGTGACCACGTTGCGGGTGCGTTCGTTGGCGCGGTTGAGCCCGGCGGCCATCTCGCCGAACTCGTCGCGGCCGCGCACGACGGCCGTGCGGGTGAGGTCGCCGTCGGCCACCCCGGCGAGGACCGACGCGACGGCCCGCAGCGGCGGCAGGATCGACGAGCGCAGCAGCCACAGGCTGGCGGCGGTCAGCGCCAGGGCGAGGGCGCTGATGGTGAGGATCCACCGGCGGGCGGTCGCTCCGGCGTCGTCGAGCCGCTCGTTGCTGCGCCGCGCCTGCGCCCGTGCCTCCGCGACCGTGTCGTCGCCGGCCTTGGCGATCCGGGTGAAGAGGTCGATCTCGGCCCCGAGGATGAGGGCGTCCGCCGCGGCGCGGTCCTGCGCGGTGCCCGACCGGTAGAGCGCGACGATCTGCTGGTCGACCTTCATGAAGTCGGCGAACGTCTGACGCATCAGGGTGATCTGTTCGTTGATGATGGCGTCGGTACGCCATTCGTCGAGCGAACCGAGCTCCCGCTCGAACGCGGCCGCCGAGTCCAGGAACGCCTTGCGGCTGCCGGACGAGTCGGTGGCGGCGGCGGGGCCCTCGCGGGCGACGTCGAACGCGTAGGCCGTCTGCCAGCCGTTGAGGTCCGCGCTGCGGAACTTGACCTGCAGCGCCGCGCCGACCGCCCGCTGGGCGTCGGCGGCCGCGGCGGCCTTGTCCTGCTGGCTCAGTGTGACGGCATAGCCGAGCGTGGCGACGCCGAGCACCAGCACCATCGTGACCATGCCGCTGGCGAGGAGCCGCGTTCCCACCCGGACGTCCCGGAACCCACTCACATCACGGCGGATCGGCACCGAACTCCGACACTCCAGACATACCCGTCGGTAACTTCTGGTTCGGACTAGGCTGACCCGGTCACCGACTCGAAGGGATCACCGCGATGGCGAAGGTCATCTCCACGTTGTTCATCTCGGCCGACGGCGTGGCTGAGATCGACCCCGACTGGCACTTCCCCTACTTCGACGACAACATGGGCCGCTGCGTCGGCGAGGACTACGACACCTCCGACGTGCTGCTGATCGGCCGCGAGACCTACGACAGCTTCGCCGGGGCGTGGCCCGAGCGGGAGGCCGCGGGCGGCGAGGACGCCGGGTTCGCCAAGCAGCTCGGCGACGTGCGCAAGGTGGTCGTGTCGCGGCAGCCGCTGGAGTTCACGTGGCGCAACTCCGAGCTGATCGCCGGCGACCTCGTCGAGGCCGTCACGGCGCTCAAGGCCGACCCCGGCGTCAAGGGCATCCTCATCCCCGGCTCGATCTCCGTGGTGCAGCAGCTGCTCGCCGGCGGTCTGGTCGACGAGGTGCGCCTGCTGGTGCACCCGGTGGCGGCGCGCAAGGGCCGCCGGCTGTTCGACGAGGGTGACGCCCCGTACCACCTGAAGGTGACGGCGACGGAGGTCTTCCCGACGGGCGTGATCCGGGTGATCTACGCGCCCGGCGAGCCGCCGGCGAAGGCCGGCTACGACGACGTCAAGAACCAGGTGCCCGCCGGCGAGTAGCCCCCGGGGGCGCTGGTGTCCCTTCTTTGGCGCCGGCGCCCTTCGTCCGCGGCGAGCGTTCGGTGCAAGCCGCGTCGGTGCCGCCCGACGGAGACTGCCGGGCATGAGCGATGACTTCACGCCCGCGCTCGGCCGCCTGGCGCCGACGAGGTTCTACGACCCGGTGGTCGCACTGACCCGCGAGCGCCGCTGGCGGCCGCTGGTCGTCACGTACGCGTCGCCCCGCCCCGGCGGGACCGTCGTCGACGTCGGTTGCGGGACCGGCTCCCTCGCGCTGCTCCTGGCCCGCGCCGAGCCCCGCGCCGCGATCGTCGGCGTCGACCCCGACCCTTCGGTCCTGGCCGCCGCCGAACGCAAGGCCGCCGCCGAAGGGGCGGGTGCGGCGGTGCGGTGGGAGCAAGGGCTGGGCGACCAGTTGGTGCCGTTGCTGGGCGCCGGATCCGTCGACACAGCGGTGTCCACTCTCGTGCTCCACCAGTGCCCGATCCCGATGAAGCGGGCGATCCTCGCCTCGATGCACGCGGTCCTGCGCCCCGGCGGCCGGCTGGTCGTCGCGGACTACGGGCTGCAGCGGACACGGGCGATGCGCCTGGCGTTCCGGACCGTACAGCTCGCCGACGGCAAGGCCGACACCCAGCCCAACGCAGACGGCGTCCTGCCCGAGCTGATCGCCGGTGCCGGGTTCGGCGACGTCCGCGAGGCGGAGGTGGTGCCCACGGTCACCGGATCGATCTCGCTCTACGTCGCGCGCCGCCCCTGACGGGGCACCGGACCGGCGAGGGCGGCGACGGCCACGGCGGGGGTCAGGCCGATCATCTCGCGCATCCGGCGGGTCAGGTGGGCCTGGTCGGTGAAGCCCGCCTCGGCGGCCGCGTCGGCCGGTGACCGGCCCCGCTGCAGCGCCTCCGCCGCCCGGCGCAGCCGTGCCCACCCGCGCCAGCGGGCCAGCGGCATGCCCAGCTGCGCCTGGGCGAGGGCGCGCAGCCGCTGCGGGGACAGGCCGACAGAAGCGGCCAGGTCGGCCATCGGCGGCGCGTCGCCGCGCAGCGTGTCCATGACCCGCAGCAGTCGCGGGTCGATCCCGCCGGCCGGGCACACGCTCGCCGGGCCGAGGTCGCCCTCGCTCATGGCGTGCAGCTCGGCCGCGTGCGCGATGCCTCCACCGTACCGCCGCCGCAACCGACCGGCGAAGACGCACTGCGGCTCGACGAAGAACGTGACGAGGTGCGCCGTCGCGAGCATCCTGTGCCGCACCATCGGCGCCACCACCAGCACCGCACCCCGGTGCTCGGTGCCGGCGGCGTCCACCAGCCGCACCTCGCCCCGCGCGGCGATCGCCACCTGAAACGCGGCGTGGCGGTGCGGGGCGCTGTCCGCCGCCGGTCCCCGGTACACCGCGTACCCGTCGCCGACGCCGAACCGCGCGCTGATGTCCATGCACCGATCCTGCACTGCCGTGCGATGGGACGCGGGCCCGCCAGTGGGTATGCGGGAGGTATGAGCGACGAGAAGACGGACGAGAACGCCACGATGGGCACCACCGGCACGCCCGGCACCGCGGGCGCCGGCGCGATCGACGACCCGGACCGCCCGAACGCGTCGGCCGTGGGGGCGCGCACGACGCTCGGGCGGGGCGGGGAGGCGGACGCGCCGGGGCTGCCGTTCGACCGCAAGCCCGACTCCAGCGACCCGGTCCACTCCGCGCAGACCGCGACCGAGCGCGGCGAGGGCGGCGGCTGAGCGCGGCGGCTGAGCCGGCGGGAGCTCCTAGAGCCTGACGACGGCCATGTCCCACTGGAAGCCGGCCTCGTCGGACCACGACGCGACGACGGTGCCGCGGGGCACCTTGAACGGGCCGGTGCCGTTGAAGACCATGCCGGCGGTGCCGTCGGCGCAGCACCAGCGCAGGTGAGCGAGCAGCTCGTCGTCGACGCCGGCCTCGCCGAGGGCGGCCTCCCACTCCTCGTCGGCGTCGAACTCGAACTCGAACAGGTCCTCGGGGCCGTCGCCGACCTGGGTGGCGACGCGCATCGCGTCGAAGAGCGTGCCGTCGGAGGCGAGCCGCACGTACGCGACGCGCCAGTCCTCCGCAGGGGGCAGCTGGAGGTCGCGGCCCTCCAGCAATCCATCCGCCGATGGAATGTCGAACAGTGAACCGGCCGCGTCGACCCGCAGCGGCCCTTCGTCGTTCATCGCCAGGTGCGGGTGCGCCAGGACGGTGTCGCCGCGCAGGGCCGCGGGGTCGAGCCACGCGGGCAGCCGGTCGAGGTCGGTCTCACGGAGGAAGTTGCCCCACGCGTAGATGGCGTAGGTCGCGTCCTCCGGGTGGTCGGACAGCGGGGCGCCGAGCAGCGCCTCGAACGCGGGGGTGAGCCTGGCACGCCATTCGCTGGACATGCCGGTTGATCTTAGTGAGTGGTCTTCGCCCAGACATCGACGGGCGGCGTCGCGGTCACCGGCTCGGCCGGCATGATGATCCACAGGATCGGGTAGATCAGGATCTGGCTGCCGGGGATCAGCAGCAGGATCAGGATGAACAGCAGCCGCGCCGGCCAGGGGTCGATGCCGAAGCGCCGTCCGAGCCCGGCGCACACGCCGCCGGGCACCCGGCCCTGCGCCGGCCGGACCAGGCCCTGTTGCCGCATCGACTGGTGCACGCTTTCCATCGTCTCGCTCCTTCGTCGCGTGATCGCGTTGTATCTCAAGCGTGCGTCAGCGGGACCCTGGCCGGCATCAGGGATCGGCCCCGGTCGCCCCCTGAGACCCGGCAGCGGACCCGGCAGCGGACCCACCCGGCAGTGGATCCGGCAAGGGCCGCGGGCAGTGGCAGACTGCCGCCATGGCGGAGATCGTGGAGCTGCTGTCGTCGCCGTCGCACCGGTACGTGGGGCGCCCCGCCGACGGTCCGCTGCCGGCACCCGCCGGTGAGCTGGTCGACGAGATCCGGATCCGGGCCGGGCTGGGGGTCGTCGGCGACCGGTACTTCGGCAGGCCGGCGCACCGGGAGGCGAGCGTCACCGTCATCGCGCGGGAGTCGCTGCCCGGCGGGGCGGGGCTGACGCAGGTGCGGCGCAACATCATGGTCGCCGGGATCGCCGTCGACGAGCTGGTCGGCGCGGTGCTGACCCTCGACAGCGGCGACGGGCCGGTCCGGCTGCGGGTGCGGCGGGCCGCGCACCCGTGCGCCTGGATGGACGTGACCATCGGGCCGGGCGCGTGGAAGGCGTTGCGGGGCAAGGGCGGTGTGCGCTGCGAGCCGCTCGACGACGGGGTCCTGCGGGTCGGCCCGGTGGCCTTCACCGTGTCGCGTTGAGCTCCCGGCGGATCGCGTCGAACAGCGGCGACTCCCGCAGCTGCCGCCAGGGCAGGAAGAGCGGCTCGGGGAGGTCGTCGAGGTCGTGCCAGGCGAGGCTCACGCACTTGTCGGGCTCGAGGATCGCCGGCTCGCCCGCGAGATGGTCGGCGAGCATCCAGACGGTGACGTAGTGCCGGTCCTCGTCGGTGAAGACGTCGTTGGTGACGGCGCCGAACCGGACGTTGGTGATCTGGACGCCGGTCTCCTCGAGGACCTCGCGGACCGCGGTGTCTTCGAACGACTCGCCGAACTCGAGGTGCCCGCCCGGCACCGACCACGTGCCGGCGCCGTGCGCGCCGCGGCGGCGCCCCATGAGGAACCTGCCGCCGCGGCACACGAAGACCGCGATCCCGACCCTGACCACGGCAGGGAGCCTACTCGAGCTCGTCCAGGTCGGCCGGGCCGAGCGTGATGCCGGCGGCGGCGACGTTCTCCTCGAGGTGGGCGAGCCGGGACGTGCCGGGGATCGGCAGCACGACGGGGGAGCGGTGCAGCAGCCAGGCCAGGGCGACCTGCGTCCGGGTCGCGCCGAGCCGTCCGGCGACCCGGCTGACGGCGTCGCCGCTGGTGTCGGAGCCCCTGCTCAGGGGTGCGACCGGCAGCCACGGCAGGAACGCGATGCCGTGCCGCTCGCAGTGCTCCAGCACCGGATCGGCGGCGCGGTCGGTGAGGTTGTAGCGGTTCTGCACGCTGGCGATCGGCATGATCCGCGACGCCTCGGCGAGCTGCTCGACGGTCACCTCCGACAGCCCGACGTGCCGCACCTTCCCCTCGTCGCGCAGCTGCCGCAGCGCCCCGATCTGGTCCGCGAGGGGCACCTTGGGGTCGACGCGGTGGAGTTGGTACAGGTCGATGCGGTCGACCTTCAGCCGCCGCAGGCTCAGCTCGGCCTGCTGGCGCAGGTACTCGGGACGGCCCAGCGGGATCCACTCCCGGCCGAGGTTGACCTGCCCGCCCTTGGTGGCGACGACGACGCCGTCCCGGTAGGGGTGCAGCGCCTCGGCGACGAGCTCCTCGTTGGCACCCAGGTCGTAGGAGTCGGCGGTGTCGACGAGCGTGACGCCGAGCTCGACGGCCCGGCGGGCGACGGTCAGGGCGGTCTCCCGCTCCGGTGACGCGGGCGGGCCGGTGAGCCGCATCGCGCCGAACCCGAGCCGGTGGACCTTCATGTCGCCGCCGATGGCAAAGGTTGTCTCCATGCGGTCCACCCTGCGGTTCGCGACTGGTAAGGACAAGTGAAAGGTTCTTCACCTGATCGCGTAGCATCGCTACGGTGTTGAACCTGGAGCGCCTCCGCGTGCTGCACACCATCTGGACGACCGGCTCGGTCGGCGGGGCCGCCGCCGCGCTGCACGTGACCACGTCGGCCGTGTCGCAGCAGATGGCCCGGCTGGAGCGGGAGGTCGGCCAGCGCCTCGTCGAGCGGCAGGGCCGCGGCATCCGGGTCACCGAGGCCGGCGCCGTCCTCGCCCGCAGCGCCGCCGACGTGCTCAACCTGGTCGAGCGGGTCGAGGCGGGCCTCGCCGAGCACCGCGGCGTCGTCGCCGGGCCGCTCGCCGTCGCCGCGTTCGCGACCGCCGCCCGGGGGCTGCTGCCCGGCGTCCTCGCCGAGCTGACCGGCCGCTTCCCCGACCTGGACGTGTCGCTGTCGGAGCGGGAGCCCGACGCGGCGGTCGCCGCGCTGCGCCGCGGCCACCTGGACGTCGCCGTCGTGCAGGACTGGTCCGACGACGTCCTCGGCGTCCCGGACGGCCTGTCCCGCCGGCACCTGCTGGACGACCCGTTCGACGTGGCGCTGCCCGCCGGCCACCCGCTCGCGGGGCGGTCCGCGGTCGCCGTCACCGACCTGGCCGGCGACGACTGGATCGGCTGGAGCACGGGCCAGATCTGCCACGACTGGCTCGCCGCCACCCTGCGCCGGCACGGCGCCCAGGCCCGGATCCGGCACACCGCGTCGGAGCACTCGACGCAGCTGGCGCTCGTCGCCGCCGGTCTCGGCGCGGCCGTCATCCCGCGGCTCGGCCGCGACCCCGTGCCGGCGGGGGTCCGGCTGGTGCCGATCGACCCCCAGCCGGCCAGGCGGGTGTTCGCCCTGTGGCGGGACAGCGCCGCCGCCCGCCCGGCCGTGGCCGTCGCCGTCGACGTCCTCGCCGCCCACGCCGCGGCCATGGACACTGACCGCTCATGGGCGGCAGGCCATGGGGGCTCCACCTGATCGTCGCCGGGCTCGCGCTGTTCGGGCCGCTGACCGCCGGCGAGCCGCTGGGATTCGCGGGTGAGGCCGGGCGCCGTCGTGCGGACCCGCGGGCCGCTGCCGCCGGACCGGCTCGCCCGGCGCCGCACCGGATCGGCCAGGCCGTCGGCAAGCTGGTCTTCGGGGTGGTGTTGATCGTGATGGGCGGTGGTGCCCGGGCGGACCTCGCTGCGGAGCGTTAGTCTGCCCGCCATGAGAGCGACGGGTCTGGTGGCGGCCGTGGTGAGCGCGGGGTTGTTGGCGTGGCCCGCGCCGGTGCTCGGTGCGGCGCCTCCCGCGGTGGTGCCCTGCCCGTACGCCTCGATCCCCACCATCCCGCCGACGCCGCCGTCGCCCGTGCTGGACCCCGCGGCCCAGGCCGTCGGCGGGGACCAGCTCGGCACGACCGGCCTGGCCGTGGCGGCCGGGACGGCGGCGCCGCCGACGCTGTCGGCCATGTCGTGGATCGTCGCCGACCTCGACACCGGCGAGGTCCTCGGCGCGTGCGCGCCGCACCTGCGCCGCCGGCCGGCGAGCGTGCAGAAGCTGCTGCTCGCCGCGACCGCCCTGCCGAAGCTGGACCCCGCGCAGGTCGTCGAGGCGACCGCCGAGGACCTCGACCTGCCCAAGGACAGCTCCGCCGTCGGCATGATCGTCGGCGGGAAGTACCCGGTGTCGACGCTGTGGCTCGGGCTGCTGCTGCAGTCCGGCAACGACACCGCCAACGCCCTCGCCCGCGTCGCCGGTGGGGAGGGCGGGGTGGCCGCCACGATCGACGCGATGAACGCCGAGGCGCGCCGGCTCGGCGCCGACGACACCCACGCCGTCACCCCGTCCGGGCTCGACGCCCCCGACCAGCTCACCAGCGCCTACGACCTGGCCCTCATCGCCCGCGCCGACTTCGCCCGGCCGGACTTCATCACGTACGACACCACCCTTGCCTACCAGTGGCCCGCGCAGCCGCCGAAGGACCCGAAGGGCTTCCAGATCCAGAACGAGAACAAGCTCCTCACCAGCTACCAGGGCGCGATCGGCGGCAAGACCGGCTTCACCGACGAGGCCCGGCACACGTACGTCGGCGCCGCCCAGCGCAACGGCCGGCGGCTCGTCGTCACCGTCATGGGCGCCGAGATCGTGCCCGCCCGCGCGTGGAAGCAGGGCACGATGCTGCTCGACTGGGGGTTCGCCCTGCCGGCGGGGACGTCCGTCGGCCACCTCGTCACCCCGGAGGAGGCGGCCAAGCTGCACGCCGCCCCGCCGTCCGCCGCCGCACCCGCGGCGGTCGCCCAGCCCGCGACCGGAAAGACCGGCGGCTACTCGATCTGGCCCACGATCCTCGCCGTCGGCGCGGTGGCGCTAACCGCCGGCGTGGTGGGCGTCGTCATGCTCATCCGGCGCCGCCGCACCCCAGCGGCGTAGCACGGCGAGGGCAAGGTCGCGGGCCTCGTCGTCCTCGGCGACACCCCGCCAGCCGGCGCTGTCCGCAAGCCGTTCGTCGCGCGTCACGACGGTGCGGAGGTCGGCGGCGAACCGTTGCTCCGCGGCGCCGCCGGCCCGCGCCAGGTGGCGGAGGACCTGCCGGGTCACGGAGTACTGCCGGCCTTGCCGTACCGGCGCCAGCGCGGCGGCGAACACGTCCAGGCAGAGCTCGGCGTCGCCGGTCATGCGGTGGTGCGCGTAGGCCAGCTCCACACACTCCCAGCCGGTCCACCGCCGCGGGTCCTGGGTGACGAGCGCGAAGACCCGGCCGGCATGGTGCTCGGCGAGCGACCCCAGCGCGGCGAGCCGCCGGCCGAGCAGCATGTGCCCGGAGCGCGCCATCGGGCTGTCGTCCTGCGCGCCGTCCAGCTCGGCGGTGACCGTGGCGAGGAGCGGGCCGTGGTCGCCGGCGACACGGAACAGCGCCAGTGCCGCGCTCGCGGCCCCGGGGCCGCCCGCGGCAGCCGTCCTGGCCAGCGCCGCGGCAAGGTCTCCCGCGCCGCCCGAGAACCCGGCGGCGGGCCCGATCGCGGCGAGCGCGGTGCCTGCCTGCGCCGCGTGTGGGGTGTCGAGGAGGGCGACGAGCTCCGGCACCGCCGGCGCGGCGGCGGCGCCCCACGCGGCGAGCACCTCGGTCAGCGAGAACACCGTCGGTCTGTCCGCGGCGTCCCGCAACCGCAGGCGTACCGCGGGCAGCAGTGCCCCGGCGTGCGCCGCCATCGGGGTGAGCACGTCGGCGATCCCGGGGACGTTCCACATGCCGTACGAGGCGCCGGAGCTGTACGAGCGGCTGACGGCGAACAGATCCGATCGGACCAGCGGGTCGACGGCCCGCGGATCGCCCAGCCGGGCCAGGGCCCACACCGCACAGCGCCGCGCGGCCGGGTCCGGATCGCCGGCGGTGGCCGCCAGCCGGTGGGCGTGCGGCCGGCTCACCTCGCCGGCCGCGGCGAGCAGGTGCGCGGCTGCGGCCCGCCGCTCCGCGACCGGGTCGTCGAGCAGCCGGACGATGTCGGGCACGAGGTCCGCCGTCACCGACCGCCAGCGCAGCATCGCCGCGCCGACGTCCTGCATCGGCGACGCCGACCGGGCGAAGCGCGGAAGGGTGGTGGTGAGCATGTGCCGCGCCAGCGCGGTGCGGTCCGTCCTGGCTGACGGGGCCTGGCCGATCTCGGTGCCTACCCAGACCACCAGGTTGACCGGGAAGAGCGCCGGCACGAGCGCCGGATCGGACAGCGCCGCGACGAACTGTGCGGCACCGACACTGCCCGGCGCCAGGCGGTTGCGGGCCACGAGCAGCGCCAGTGACTCCGGTCCGGCCGCCAGCTGCCGCCGCACTCCGGCGAGCGCCGTGCCCGCCGGGTCCAGCCACGGCGCGAGAGCGCCGAGCGCGAGCACGGCGGCCACCCGCACGGCCTCCTCGGCGTCCGAAGCCGCCCGGCCCAGCGCTGACACCACGTCGTCCGCCGCGTTCCGCAGCGAGACCGCCACGCCGGCGGCGGTCTGCCGGACGGCGGGGTCGGCGTCGGACAGCAGGCGGAGAAGCCGGCCGGTCCCGGCGCGGAGGTGCTCGCGGCACTCCTCGGCCGACGGCGCCGAGCGCCACGGCTCGCGCATCTCGTGCATCAGCGCCGCGAACCGCCCGACCAGCTCCAGCACGGCCGCCCGGTGCGGCACCGCCGGATCGCAGGCCAGGGCGATCAGGAACGGCAGGGCGGCGGCCCCGGCGCTGTACACCGCACCGCCCTGGTGGTAGACGGCGGCGTCCAGGTCGTCGAGCGCCGCGGGGGCGTGCTCCGGGTCGGGCAGCGCGCGCAGCCAGCGGGGCACGTCGCCGGCCGCTCCGTAGGCGTGCAACAGCTGTGGCCAGTCGATGTCGTCGAGCCCGGCGAGGGCGTCAGGCGCGTGGTCCGATATGGGCACAGCCTATGATCGGTCATGCCGTTCGCGCCACCGGAAAACAGGATCGGGCTCGGGCTCGCCGCCGTGGGGCGGCCCGGGTACATCAACCTCGGCCGGGAGCGGGACCTGCCCGCGGACCGATCGGTCGAGGCGCTGCGGGCCCGCAGCCACGAGCTGCTCGACGCCGCGTACGCCGCCGGGGTCCGGTATTTCGACGTGGCTCGCTCCTACGGGCTGGCGGAGGAGTTCCTCGCCGGCTGGCTGCCCGGGAAGGCGGGCGCCGTCGCCGGGTCGAAGTGGGGCTACACGTACACGGCCGGGTGGCGGGTCGACGCGCCCGTGCACGAGGCGAAGGACCACTCCGTCGCCACGTTCGACCGGCAGGTCGCCGAGACCCTGGAGCTGTTCGGGGACCGGCTCGACCTGTACCAGATCCACTCCGTGACACCGGAGAGCGCCGCGCTCACCGACGCCACCCTGCACCGGCGGCTCGCGGACCTCGCCGCCACCGGCGTCACCGTCGGGCTGTCCACCAGCGGGCCGCGCCAGGCCGACGCGATCCGGGCCGCGCTGCGCGTCGAGGTGGGCGGCGAGCCGCTGTTCCGCACCGTGCAGGCGACGTGGAACCCGCTGGAGCCGTCCGCCGGGCCGGCCCTCGCCGAGGCGCACGCGGACGGCCGCACCGTCATCGTCAAGGAGTCCCTGGCGAACGGGCGGCTCGCCGGCTGCGACGCGGCGGCAATAGCCGCGGCGCTGCACCAGCCGTGGGCGGGCGTGGTGCTGTCCGGCGCGGCCACGACCGCGCAGCTCGCCGCCAACCTGCGCGCCCTGGACCTGACCGACCCCGGCCCGCTCCCGCCCGCCGAGACCCCCGCGGCCTACTGGGCCCACCGCGCATCCCTGAAGTGGTCATGAGAGCGCCCGGGCGGGCGTGACCGGCGCTACCGTGTCGCGATCCAGACGGAGTGCGGCGGCGGGGGTGCATGACGCTCGATGCTGTTGTGCGTGCCGACCATCCGCCTCGCCCGCGCCGCGGGCGCCCTGCTGATCATCGCCCTGCTCGTCGGTGCCGCCCCCGCCGCCGCGGAGCCGACCCGCGGGCCCGACTGCCCCGAGACCCGGGCGCAGCTCGCCGGGCAGCACATCACCACCACCGAGGGCCTGCCCGACCTCACCTGCGCCGACCTGCACGGCGCCGTCCTCGACGGCCTCGACCTGGGCCAGGAGGACCTGTCCGGCATCGACGCCCACGGCGCCTCGTTCCGCGACACGGACCTGGTGCAGGCCACGCTGACCGGCGCCAACCTGCGCGGCGCCCGGTTCGACGGCGCCGACCTCACCCAGGCGCACCTGGACCTCGTCGACGCCCGCGACGCGTCGTTCGCCGACGCCGACCTCGGCCAGGCCGACCTGCCGAAGGCTGACCTGCGCGGCGCCGACTTCACCGGCGCGTCGCTCACCCAGGCCGACCTCGGCGGCGCGGACCTGCGGGGCGCCCGCACGCTCTTCGCCGAGGCGATCCAGGCCGACGCGTCCGACGCGAAGGTGGACGTCCTCGACCCGCGCACCTTCCAGGCCGCGCTGCTGGCGATCCTCGTCGGCCTGGTGCTGCTGGTGAAGTCGCTGATCAACATGCTCAGGGGGCTCACGCCGGGCGACAAGCCGCTCAGCCGGGGCCTGAAGCGCCTGGCCGTCTATGCGGTGGCCAGCCTGATGGTCTGGCTCCCCGCCGGGATGATGCTGCCGCTGATGTTCGTCTCGGTCCTGTACCCGTGGCTCGTCGGCGCCCTGTTCGTCTACCTCTCGGGTGCCGTGCGCGGCTACCGTCCGGCCCGGTTCGGCCGGGACGACCCCGACCCGAACCCGGCGAACTTCAGCATCAACTTCGGGACGGCCCGCTGACGTCGCCCTCCTCGAAGTGGCGGATGAGGTCGCCGACGCTGCGCAGCCAGCCGCGGACGCGCCCGCTCCAGTCCTCGCTGCCGAGCAGGACGACGGCCTCACCGCCGAGGAACGACAGGCCGATGAGCCCGGCGACGTCGCCCGGGCGCATCGGCCCGAGCGACCCGAACCGCTGCTCGGCCTCCGTCGCCACCTGCACCAGCACGGCGAACCACGCCTCCAGCATCGCCGTCACCCGCGCCGCCACCTGCGGGTCGGACCAGCCGGCCGCGATCATCTCCTGCAGCACCCGCACATAGCCGGAGGCGAGGTCGTCGTCGAGGAAGTCGCACGCCTGCTCGTAGCGCTTCCAGAGGGGGGTCTCGGCGCCGTACATGCGGACCTGACGCGCCACGAGCTGCTGGTTCTCATGGTCGAGCAGGGCGAGGATGACGCCCTGCTTCCCGCCGAAGTGGTAGTGGATCTGGCTGAGCGGCACTCCGGCCCGCTCGGCGACCCGGCGGGTGGACAGCGCGGCGTATCCGTCCGCGAGCAGGCACGTCCGCGCCGCCTCGATGATGCGGCCCTGCGTGTTCAAACCGTCCCCAATCGATGCGTGCTTGTTCGGTCGGTCGACCGAATGCTACCTTGCTGATTATCGGTCGGTCGACCGAACAAGGGAGGTGGCACCA
The DNA here is from genome assembly GCF_040674675.1 of Dactylosporangium sp. NPDC049742. Classification (NCBI taxonomy): domain Bacteria; kingdom Bacillati; phylum Actinomycetota; class Actinomycetes; order Micromonosporales; family Micromonosporaceae; genus Dactylosporangium; species Dactylosporangium sp. NPDC049742. The sequence goes on from NZ_JBFANF010000008.1 coordinate 158,353, forward strand.
TGATTCGCAAGATCTCGGTGGTCGGCTACGGCGCGGCGGCCTACCTGGCCTTCGTCGCCGCGCTGCTCTACGCGATCGGGTTCCTGGCCGGCGTCGGCGTGCCCAAGGGCATCGACGACGGCACCGCCGGCCCGGCCTGGCGGGCGCTGCTCGTCGACGCGACGCTGCTGACGCTCTTCGCCGTCCAGCACAGCGTCATGGCCCGCCCGTGGTTCAAGCGCTGGTGGACCCGCTTCGTCCCGGCCGCGATCGAGCGCAGCACCTTCGTCCTCGCCTCGACCGCGGTGCTGGTCCTGCTGTTCTGGCAGTGGCAGCCGCTGCCCACCACCGTCTGGTCCGTCGGCCCGGCCTGGGCCCGCGGCGTCCTCTGGGCGGTCTACGCGCTCGGCTGGGCGATCCTGGTGTTCAGCACGTTCGCCGTCGGCCACTTCGACCTCTTCGGCCTGCGCCAGGTGCTGGCCCGCGCCCGCGACCGGCACTACGCCGAGCCGGGCCTCCGCGAGCCGCTCGTCTACCGGCTCGTCCGGCACCCGCTCATGGTCGGCTTCCTGATCGCGTTCTGGGCGGCGCCGGACCTGAGCGTCGGGCGCCTGGTCTTCGCCCTCGCGTCGACCGGCTACATCATGGTGGGTGTCCGCCTGGAGGAGCGCGACCTGCGCGTCCAGCTCGGCGAACCCTACGAGGACTACCTGCGCCGGGTGCCGCGCTTCGTGCCCCGCCCGGTGCGCTGAGGAAGCTGAGGAAGGGGTACGGGCGATGCGGGCGCGACAGGCCGACGCCGAGGGGTTCGTCGAGCACGACGGCGTCAAGGTCCACTTCGAGGTGCACGGCGCCGGCGGCCCGACGATCCTGCTGCTGCCGACGTGGACGCTGGTGCACAAGCGGGTCTGGAAGCTGCAGGTGCCGTACCTGGCCCGGCACTTCCGCGTCGTCACGTACGACGGGCCCGGCAACGGCCGGTCCGACCGGCCGCTGACCCCGCGGGCGTACGGGCAGGCGGCGCAGGTCGCCTACGCGCTCGCCGTGCTCGACGCGACCGGCACGGACCAGGCCGTCGTCGTCGGGCTGTCCCGCGCGGTCAACTGGGCGCTGGAGCTCGCCGCCGAGCATCCCGGGCGGGTGCACGGCACGGTCGCGATCGGCGCCTCGATCGCGCTCACGCCGCTCTCGCAGGCCCGCGCGGCCTCCGGCGGGCTGGACGACCGGACCGCGCCCGACCTGCCACCGTCGGCGGTGCCCCGGCTCGGCGCCGACCCGGCGAGCCACTGGCGCAAGTACAACCGGCGGTACTGGCGGTCGCGGTACGAGGACTTCGCCTGGTTCTTCATGGGGCAGTGCTTCAGCGAGCCGCACTCCACGAAGCAGGTCGAGGACGGCGTCGCCTGGGCCCTCGAAACCACCGGGGCCGTGCTCGACGTCGAGAGCCAGGCCGACCGGCCCGGGCGCGAGGAGATCGAGGACTGGTGCGGCCGGTTGCGCGGCCCGGTGCTGGTGCTGCACGGCAGCGACGACCGCGTCGCCCCGCCGGCCCGCGGCCAGGCGCTCGCCGAGCTCACCGGCGGCGACCTGGTGGTCATCGACGGCGGCGGCCACATCCCGCTCGCCCGCGACCCCGTCCAGGTCAACCTGCTGGTGCGTGGGTTCGCCGAGCGGTTCCGCCCGGCGGCGCCGGCCCGCCGCGAATGGTGCCGCTGGCAGTCCCGGCCCCGCCGGGTGCTCTACCTGTCCTCGCCGATCGGTCTCGGCCACGCCCGGCGCGACCTCGCCATCGCCGCGAAGCTGCGCGAGCTGCGGCCCGGCGTCGAGATCGACTGGCTCACCCAGGACCCCGTGACCCGGATGCTCGCCGACGCGGGCGAGCGCGTCCACCCCGCGAGCCGTTTCCTGGCCAACGAGTCCGCGCACGTGGAGAGCGAGTCCGGCGAGCACGACCTGCACTGTTTCGAGGCGCTGCGCAGGATGGACGAGATCCTCGTCGCCAACTTCATGGTGTTCCACGACCTGCTGGAGTCGGAGCGCTACGACCTCGTCGTCGGCGACGAGGCGTGGGACGTCGACCACTTCCTGCACGAGAACCCCGAGCTGAAGCGTTCGGCGTACGCGTGGCTCACCGACTTCGTCGGCTTCCTGCCGATGCCGTCCGGCGGCGAACGGGAGGCCCTCGTCGCCGCCGACTACAACGCCGAGATGATCGGCCACATCGACCGGTACCCGCGCCTGCGCGACCGGTCCATCTTCGTCGGCGACCCCGGCGACGTCATCGACGAGCCGTTCGGGCCCGGACTGCCCCGCATCCGGGACTGGACCGACGAGCACTACGACTACGCCGGCTACGTCACCGGCGCGGCAGTTGGAGAGGAGCGGGGCGCGTTGCGGGCATCGCTCGGGTACCGGCCCGGCGAGCGGGTCTGCGTGGTCACCGTCGGCGGGTCCGGGGTCGGCGGGCACCTGCTCCGGCTCGTCGCCGCGGCGTTCCCGGAGGCGGCCAGGCGGGTGCCGGGCCTGCGGATGATCCTGGTGGCCGGCCCCCGCATCGACCCGGCCACGGTGGCGGCCCCGCCGGGCCTGGACGTCCTGCCGTACGTGCCGGGGCTGGACCGGCACCTCGCCGCGTGCGACCTGGCGGTGGTGCAGGGCGGGCTCACGACGTGCATGGAGCTGACGGCGGCGGGGCGGCCGTTCATCTACGTGCCGCTGCGCAACCACTTCGAGCAGCAGTTCCACGTCACGCACCGGCTCCGCCGGCACGGCGCCGGGCGGCGGATGGACTACGACACCCTCACCCCCGACTCGCTCGCGGCGGCGATCGCGGAGGAGATCGACCGCCCGGTCGCCTACCGCGCCGTGCCGGCCGACGGTGCCGCCCGCGCCGCCGCCCTGCTCGCCGAGCTCTTCTGACCCCGCGGGTGGCGCCTGCGAGGATGTGCGGATGAACCCTCTGCGCTTGATCGAGACGTCGCCGGGCAAGTACTCGCTGCTGCTGAACGCCGGGAGCACCCCGGTCGACACCGCCCTCGAGTCCCTGGGGCACGAACCGCACGGCTACTTCTGGGCGGCGATCGCGCGGCTGCTGGTGAGCGTCGAGGCGCCGGACCTGGGCGGGCGGTTCTCCTACGACCCGGAGGCCGGCATGTTCTGCGCGTACGGGACCGACCGGGGCGCGCTCGAGGCCCTGTCGAAGCTGCTGACCCCCGTCGTCACGGACGTTGAGCAGGCCAGGAAGGCGGTCGCCCTGGCCGTGGCGAAGGGGGTCGACCTCGACGACTGAGGCCGGGGAAAAAGTTCCGGGGCGGATGTCGAAAGCGCGGCGAGCCGTTCGACGCGTCTGTAGCGGCACGGTGAGCGTGCCGGTGACAGAGGAGACCGACATGTCGTTCCAGGCGTACCTCGACAACATCGAGACCAAGACCGGCAAGACCCCGCGGGAACTGCTCGCCCTGGCCGCCGACCGGGGCCTCGACGCGCCCGGGGTCAAGGCCGGCGCGATCGTCGACTGGCTGAAGGCGGACTTCGACCTCGGGCGCGGCCACGCGATGGCGCTCGTCCACGTGATCAAGAACGGCCCGAAGATCCCCGGCAAGCACGTCGGCACGACCGGCAACCACCGCGACGACAGCGACACCCTGTGGCTGGACGGCAAGGCCACCCGCCCAGCATGAACCGGCGGACCGGCGAATTCGATCAATTTCCGAGTTGATCAGCGAATCTCGATAGATCCGGCATTGACGGTAGTACAAAGGTCACTGATTGCAATATGGTGGCCTGACGTGTCGCGCACCCCCGGCGACCGGGGGAAACGCCGCATTCGTCATTGAAACGCGTCTTCTTGCACATGGTGAAAAGCGCAGATTCGAGCCACCGTCAATCAGCTGCGTCACATCGGAGGAGCCGTGCACCGCGTCCGTCGGATCTTCACATCGTTATCGGCAGCAGGCCTGCTCGCGACGGCGTTCGTCGGCGTGCCCGCCGGCGCGGCCGCCGCGGAGACCGTCACCTCCGGGGCCTACACCGCGGTGATCAGGCGCACGAGCTACGGCGTGCCGCACGTGCTGGCCACCAGCGTCGGCGGCGCCGCGTTCGGGCAGGGCTGGGCCTACGCCGAGGACCGGTTCTGCGACCTCGCAGACCAGGTCGTCAAGGTCCGCAGCGAGCGGTCGCGGTGGTTCGGCCCCGGGCCTGACGGCGCCAACCTGGCGACCGACTTCGCGTACCAGTCGCTGGGCCTCGTCGACCGCGCCCGGGAGCAGCTCACCAGGCTGCAGCCCGAGGAGCGCGACGTGCTCAACGGCTACGTGCGCGGCTTCAACGCGTTCCTGGCCGCCGCCGGCCCAGCCAGGGTGCCCGGCTGGTGCGCCGGCCAGCCGTGGATCGCGCCGATCTCCGCGGTCGACGTCCTCGCGTACCAGCGCGACATCGCGCTCCTGGCCAGCGGCGGCGCGCTGCTCGCCCCGATCGCCTCGGCCACCCCGCCGGGGAGCGTGAGCGCCGCGCTCGCGATCGCGCCGAAGGTCACCACCGACGGGCTGGCCGCGCTGCGGCAGCAGAAGGCCCTGTCCAGCAACGGCTGGGCGCTGGGCGCGGACAAGACCCAGACCGGGCGGGGCATGCTGGTCGGCAACCCGCACTTCCCGTGGGAGGGCGAGCTCAAGTTCTGGGAGTCGCAGCTGACCGTCCCCGGGAGTCTCAACGTGTACGGCGCGAGCCTCGGCGGCATCCCCGGGGTGCAGATCGGCTTCACCGACAAGGTCGCGTGGACGCACACGGTCGCGGAGGGGTCGCGCTTCACGTTCTACTCCGTCGACCTCGTCCCCGGCTCGCCGACCACGTACCTCGTCGACGGGCAGCCCGAGGCGATGACGTCGAAGCAGGTGACGATCCGGGTCAACCAGGGCGGCGCGCTGCAGACCGTCACCCGCACCATGTGGTTCACCCGGTACGGGCCGGTGCTGGACCTGTCGGCGATCGACCCGGCGTTCGGGTGGACGGCGACGACGGCGTACACGTACCGCGACGCCAACATCGACAACGACCGGCTGCTGCGGGTGTGGATGAACATGGCCCGCGCCACCGACGTCGCGAGCCTGCGCGCGTCGATCGGCCGCGACCAGGGCATCCCGTGGGTGAACACGATCGCGACCGACTCGGCCGGCAACGCCTGGTACACCGACTCGTCGCCGACGCCGAACCTGTCCGTGGCGTCGCTGACGGAGATGGCGAACCACCCGCTCGGCGCGCTGAACGGCAGCGACAGCGCCAACGCATGGGTCGTGCAGCCGGGAGCGCGCTCGCCGGGGCTGATCCCGTTCGCCCAGCAGCCGCAGCTGCAGCGGCGCGACTACGTCTTCAACTCCAACGACAGCCACTGGGTGCCGAACCAGAACGTGTTCCTGACCGGCTTCTCGCCGCTGCAGGGCTCGGAGGGCACGCCGCTGTCGGCGCGGTCGCGGCAGAACCTGCGGCTCATCAACGGCACGGCCCGCTTCGACCTCGCCGGCCTCGGCACCGCCATCCTCTCCGGCGACTCGCTGACGGCCGCGGAGCTCGCCGGGTACACGGTGGCGTCCTGCCGCGCGCAGGGCACCCGGCCCGTGAACGTGGACGGCACGCCGGTCGACATCAGCGCCGGTTGCGCCGCGCTCGCCGCCTGGGACCGGCTGTTCGACCTGCCGAGCCGCGGCGCGGTGCTGTGGCGGGAGACGATCGGCGCGGTCCTCGCCGAGCACCCCGACGCGCTCACGACCGCGGGTCCGCTGTTCGGCGTGGCGTTCAACCCCGCGGACCCCGGCCGCACCCCGCGCGGCGCACCGGCCGACCCGGCGCCGCTGCTGACCGGGCTCGCCCGCGCGATGCTGCGGATGCGCGCCGTCGGCCTGCCGCTGAACGTGCAGCTGCAGTCCGTCCAGTACACCGTGAAGGCTGGCCAGCGGATCCCGGTGCCCGGCTCGACGGAGAACGTCGGCATCGCCAACATGGCGCAGTACGAACCGTTCCCGGGCTCGTCCCGTGAGCCGTTCATGAACCCGGGCACCTTCGCCGAGGGCAGCGACCTCACCGACCGCGGGTACGTCGTGAACTACGGCACCAGCTTCCTGCTGACGCTCGCGTACACGTCCTCGGGCCCGTCGGCGCGCTGCATCCTCACCTACAGCGAGTCCACCGACCCGTACTCGCCCAACTACACCGACCAGACGCTGCTGTTCCGCAACAAGCAGCTGCGCGACTGCCGCTACTCGGAGGCGTCGATCGCCGCCGACCCCAAGCTCTCCGTCAGGACAGTGCGGGGGTGATCCCGGCGACCCGGGCCGCCGCCGAGCGACGCAGCCATGCGACCGCGTCGGCGGCGGCCGGGTTCGTGCCGAAGGCCGCCGCCAGGGCGGCGTACTGCTCCGGCGGCAGCGGCACCCCGTCGCGGCTGGTGAGCGGGGCGGCGACGGTGTGCGTGCCGCCGCCGGGGCCCGGGCCGGTGACGGTCAGCTCCGGCACCGGGTCGCCCGCGCGCCACTCGCGGCCGCCGGCGAGCGCGTCGACGAGCGCGCGGTCGGCGGCTTCCCGGGCGAGGAGCCGGACCACCTCGGGCTCACCCGGCGGGCGGTGGATCCGTCGGTACGGTGGGAACGGTGACCACAGGAGGACCGGTGATCCTCGGTTTCGACGGCTCCTCGGCCGCACGGCAGGCGGTGCGCGACGCGGCGGACCTGCTCGGCCCGCAGCCGGCGCTCGTCGTCACGGTGTGGGAGGCCGGGCGGCGCTTCGAACCCATGACGCTGCCCGTGCCGGGCTTCGAGCTCCCACCGGCCGCCCTGGACCTGCGCAGCGCCGCCGAGATGGACGAGGCCGCGTACGAGTCGGCGAAGCAGACCGCCCGGCAGGGCGCGCAGCTCGCCCGGGAGGCCGGCTTCACCGCCGCCACCGCGCTCGCCGTCGCCGACGACCTGACCCCCGCCGACACGCTGCTGCGCGTGGCCCGGGAGCACGACAGCCCCGGCATCGTGGTCGGCGCGCACGGGCACCGCAAGCTCAGCGAGCTGCTGCTGGGCAGCACCTCCGACACCCTCGTGCACAAGTCCGACCGCCCGGTCGTCGTGGTCCGCGCCCGGGCCGGCGACCACTCCCGCACGCCGGACACGGCCGGCGCGGGCTGACCCGGTCCGGCTCACCCGGTGCGGGTGGGCGGTGCCAGACTTGGCACATGGGTCTGTACACAGTGGCGGCGGCGCGGGCGGCGCTCGCCCAGCTCCGGCCGCTGCTCGACGAGCTCGTCGCCGTGCGGGCGGACGCGGCGGAGCTGGCGGCCGCGCTCGCACCCGGCGGCGCCGCGACGACGCTGGGTGGGCTGCCGGAGTGGAAGGCCAGGTCCGCCAGGTTCGACGAGCTGGTGACCGAGGTGCAGCAGAGCGGGGTGCACCTGAAGGGGGTGGCGCCGCTGCTGCTCGACTTCCCGTCCGATCTCGACGGGGTGCCGGTGCTGCTGTGCTGGCTGGAGGGCGAGCGGGACCTCGCCTGGTATCACCGCGCAGACCTCGGCTTCGCCGGCCGCCGCCGCCTCGCCCGGGAAGACCAGACCTAACGGGCCGGGATCGCGCGGTCGGTGACGACCTCGTAGACCATGTCGGTGGTGATGGAGCCGACGCGGGCGAGCTCGGAGGTGATGCGGGCGAGGTCGGGCATGTCGGCGGCGACGATCTCGGCGACGTAGCACGCCTCGCCGGTCACGCGGACGCAGCGCACGATCTGCGGCTCGCGGTCCAGGACGGCGGCGACCTTGTCGTACAGGGCGCCGTGCACCTTCATGCGCACGACCGCGCGCAGCGGCAGGCCGCAGGCGACCGGGTCGACCCTGGCCGTGTAGCCGGTGATGACGCCCCGCTCCTCCAGGCCGCGCAGGCGGGCCCGCGTCGCGGACACGCCCAGGTGGATCGCGGCCGCGAGGGCCGTCAGGGACGCGCGGGCGTCCCGCTGCACCGCCGCGAGCAGCTGCCGGTCCACCTCGTCGAGCCCGGGTGCGGTCATCGCGGCAGGCTACCGCAGATCCTGCGGCGAACCGCCCGCGATGCCGCACAAACGGCCTCCACCCGGGTGGCGGCGGGCCGTAGCGTCGAGGTGTGCCTGAAACCTCGTTCGTCTATGTCGACGTGTTCGCCTCGGCCCCGCTCACCGGCGCGCCGCTCACCCTCGTGACCGACGCCGACGGGCTCACCGAGCCGCAGATGCGGGCGATCGCCCGCGAGTTCAACCAGTCGGAGACCACGTTCGTCCAGTCGCCGACGCGGCCGGGGGCGACGCGGCGGCTGCGGTCCTTCACGCCGACGGGGGAGGAGGTGTACGGCGCCGGCCACAACGCCCTCGGCGCCTGGCTGTGGCTCGCCGGCTCGGGCGGGCTCGACGGCGGTGGCGACTTCACGCAGGAGATCGGCGAGGACGTGCTGCCCGTACACGTGCGGACCGACGACGGGCGGGTGGTGGTGACCATGGAACAGTCGCCGCCCGTCTTCGGCGCCGTCGTCAGCGACCGGGCCGGGCTGGCCGCCGCGCTCGGGCTGCGCGAGGAGGACCTCGTCGCCGACCGGCCCGCCCAAGTGGTCTCCACCGGCGCGGGGCACCTGCTCGTGCCGGTCCGCGACCGCGCCGCCGTGGACCGGGCCGCGCCCGACGACGCCCGGCTCACCGCCGCGCTCCGGCAGGTCGGGGGCGAGGGCTGCTACCTGTACACCGGCGACACCGTGGACAGGGACGCCACGGCCTACGCGAGGTTCTTCAACCCGGCGATGGGCATCGCGGAGGACCCGGCTACCGGGACCGCCGCCGGCCCCCTCGCCGCGCTGCTGGCGGGCGAGCACGCAGCACCGGGCGAGGTCACCGTCGTCGTCGAGCAGGGGCACTCGATGGGCCGGCCCAGCCGGATCACCGTGACCGTCGCCGGGCCCCGCGTCCGGGTGAGCGGCTCCGGCCTGGTCGTCGCCCGCGGCACCATGACCCTGCCGGAGGCGTCGTGACACCGGACGACGAGCGGTTCCTGCGCCGGGCGATCGCGATCGCCGCCGAGGCCCGCGCGGCGGGTGAGGCGCCCTTCGGGTCGCTGCTCGTCGCCGGCGGCCGGGTCCTCGCCGAGGAGCACAACACGGTCCTGTCCGACGACGACATCAGCGCCCACCCGGAGCTGAAGCTGGCCCGCTGGGCCGCGCGCCACCTGACCGCCGAGGACGCCGCCGCCACCACGATGTACACCAGCTGCCAGCCCTGCGGCATGTGCACCGGCGCCATCGACCGCTCCGGCCTCGGCCGCGTCGTGTACGCCCTGTCCGCCGGGCAGCTCGACGCGCTGAAGCCCGCCGGCGGCTTCCCGCAGGTCCCTCAGGAGGGGCCGGCCCTGCTCGACGCGGCGCGGGCGGCCGTCGAGGGCTACTACCCCGCGTGACCGGGGTGGCCTGGGAGCGGGTGTACGGCTGCGACGGCACCTCCGAGCACGTCCCCGCCCTGCTGGAGGCGTTGACGGCGGCCGAGCCGGAGACCCGCGGCCGGGCCCGCAACGAGCTGTCCGCGCACCTGTACCACCAGGGCACCCGGTGGCAGGCCAGCGCCGTCGTCGTGCCGTTCCTGGTCGCGCTCGCCGACGACCCGGCGACCCCGGAGCGGGCCGACCTCCTGCGGATGCTCAGGAGGGTGGCGATCGGCGACCACCGCGACGACGCCCTGCCGTTCGACGCGCGCGCCGCGTACCCGGCGGCGGACAGGGTCACCGACGAGCAGCTGCTGCGGCTGAACCTGTGGCTCACCGGCGACGACGAGGCGGGCGACGACGAGGCCGGCGACGCGGGAGCCGACCGCTGGGCCCGGGACGCCTACGACGCCCTCGCCGCTCACGCCGGGACCGTCACCGGCTGGGTGGGTGACGCGGACCCGGCGGTCGCGGAGCTGGCCGCCGGGCTCCTGGCGTGGCTCCCGCCCACCCCGCTGGCGGTGGCGGCGCTGCTGGCGACGGTGAGCGCCGCCGCCAACCTGACCCTCGCCCACCTGCCGGTCGACGACCCGGCCGTCGACGCGCACCTCCGGCGGCGGCTCGGCCATCCGGATCGGCAGGTGGCGCTGACGGCGGCGATCGCGCTGGCGTACCGGCACCGCGCCGCCACCCCGGAGCCCGCCCTGACGATGCTCGCCGTCGCCGCCGACCCGGACGGGCCGCTCCCGCCCGACGTGCCCGGCTGGGACGACCGGGCGCTGCGCGGCTTCGTGGCCCTCGCCCTCGCCCGCATCGGCTGGTGACACGGACCCGGCCGTCAGCGGTTGGGCGGGTCGGGCAGCGGGTCGCCCTGGCGGACCAGGCCGCTCTGGTACGCGAGGACCACCAGCTGCGCCCGGTCCCGGACGTTCAGCTTCGTCATCGCCCGGTTGACGTGCGTCTTGGCGGTCAGCGGCGACACGAAGAGGCGCTCGGCGATGTCGTCGTTGGACAGGCCGTGCGCGACGAGGACGAGGACCTCGCGCTCCCGGTCGGTGAGCAGGTCCAGCGCCGGCAGCGCCCCGTCGGCGTCCGGCCGCAGGCTGGTCAGGAAGCGGCTCACCAGCCCGCGGGTCGCCCGCGGCGACAGCAGCTGCTCGCCGCCCGCCACCACCCGGATCGCGTGCAGCAGGTCGGCGGGGGCGACGCCCTTGCCGAGGAACCCGCTGGCGCCCGCCTGCAGCGCGAGGACCACGTTGTCGTCGGTCTCGAACGTGGTGAGCACGAGGATCCGCACGCCGGCCAGGTTGTCGTCGGCGCCGATGCGGCGGGTCGCCTCGAGGCCGTCCATGCGCGGCATGCGGATGTCCATGAGGACGACGTCGGCGCGGGCGGTGCGGGCCAGGTCCACGGCCTCCCGCCCGTCGGCCGCCTCGCCGACGACCTCGAAGCCGGGCTCCGAGTCGATGATCATTTTGAAGCCGGCGCGGATCAGCGCCTGGTCGTCGGCGAGCAGCACCCGGATGCTCACGCCTGCTCCGCCGGCAGGACCGCGTGGACCCGGAACACCGAGGCGCCGACCGGGCACGCGGTCACGCTCCCACCGGCGGCCGTGGCGCGCTCGCGCATGCCGAGCAGCCCGTAGCCGGCGCCCTTCTGCGCGGCCGCCCGCATCCGGTTGCTGACCTCGAGGACCACGTCGTCCGGGGTGTACTCGACGAGGAGCTGCGCCGAGCCGTCGCCGTAGCGGTGGGCGTTGGTCAGGGCCTCCTGCACGATGCGGTACGCCGCGAGGTCCACCATCGCGGGCAGCTCCCGCGCCTCCCCGACCTGCCGGAGCCGCACCGGGAACCCGGTCGTCTCCAGCGTGGCGAGCAGCTCCGGCAGCCGCGCGAGGCCGGGGGCGGGCTCGGTGGTCTCGCGCTCGTCGGCGCCGCGCAGCACCCCGACCACCGACTGGATCTCCTTCAGCACCGTGTCGGACGCCTCACGGATGTGGTGCAGGACCGGGCCCACCTGGTCCGGCCGGCGCTGCAGGACGTGCGCGGCGGCGCCCGCCTGCACGCTGATGACCGCGATGTGGTGCGCGACGACGTCGTGCAGCTCCCGGGCGATCCGCAGCCGCTCGTCCATGACGCGGCGCCGGGCCTCGTCCTCGCGGGTCTGCTCCGCCCGGCGGGCGCGCTCCTCGACCTCGGCGACGTACGCGCGGTGGGTGCGGGCCGCGTCGCCGACCGCGGCCGCCATGAAGATCCACGCGAAGATGCCGAGCGTCTCGCCCCGCCACCAGTCCTCGGCGGCGACGATGAGGCCCGTCAGGTACACGAACCCGGACGCGGCGAGCGCGCACACCCAGCCCTTGCGCCGGTCGGTGTGCGCCGCGATCGAGTACGTGATGACGCCGAGCGCCACGATCAGCCCCGGGTTGCTGACGCCCTGCAGGATCGCGCCGATGGTCGCGGACGTGGCGATGCCGAGCGCCGCCAGGGGCCGCAGCCGGCGGATGAGGACGGCGACGAACGCCACGCCCGCGACGATCACGTCGCCGTTGGTGGCCCGGTCGTCGGCGGCGGCGCGCAGCACGGCGAACGCCAGCACGAGGGCGAGCAGCATGTCCAGCAGCAGTGGCCTGCCCGCCGCGTATCTCCACACCCTGGTGAGCGCGGTCTCGCTGGCGTCCATGCTCTGCACCGTACGCGGCCTTTCGCGGCGGCGGCGTCGTCTGGCCGCAGTAGCCACCACCCGGGCGGCTACCACGCCCGTGGTAGCCCGGTGTCTGCGCCGGGACGACGCTTTCCGGGCCGCCGCCCGGGACCGTGGTCGGCATGGCAACCTACCTGTACCGGCTCGGGAAGCTGAGCTTCCGCCGCCGGAAGCTCGTCCTCGTGCTCTGGCTGGCGCTGATCGCGGCCCTCGGTGTCGGCGCGGCGACCCTGTCGGGCCCGACGGCCGGCTCGTTCGAGATCCCGGGCACGCAGGCGCAGGAGGCGCAGGACCTGCTCGCGCAGCGCTTCCCGCAGGCCGGGGCGGGCGGCGCGCAGGCGCGGGTGGTGTTCGCCGCGCCGGCCGGCCAGAAGCTCACCGACCCCGGCAACGCCGCCGCCGTCGAGCGGACCGTCACCGCGCTGAAGGCCGGCGGGCGGGTCGCCAGCGTCTCCGACCCGCTGCGGGGGACCGTCAACCAGGCCGGGACCGTCGCGTACGCGCAGGTGACGTACACCGTGCAGCCGATCGGCCTGACGGACGCCGACCGGACGGCGCTCGTGGACGCGACCCGCGCCGGACGCGACGCGGGCCTGACCGTCGAGATCGGCGGCGACGCCCTCCAGGCGCCGGCGGAGCAGGGCATCGGCGAGGTGATCGGCCTGCTCATCGCCGCGCTCGTCCTGCTGGTCACCCTCGGGTCGCTGGTCGCGGCCGGCCTGCCGCTGCTGACCGCGCTGCTCGGCGTGGGCGCCGCGATGGCCGGCATCCAGATCGTGACCGGCTTCGTGGACCTCAGCAGCACCACGCCGACCCTCGCGCTGATGCTCGGCATCGCGGTCGCCATCGACTACGCGCTGTTCATCGTCTCGCGGTTCCGCCACGAGGTCGCGCTCGGCCGGTCGCCCGCCGAGGCGGCGGGGCGGGCCGTGGGCACCGCCGGGTCCGCGGTCACGTTCGCCGGGCTGACGGTCGTCATCGCCCTGGCCGCCCTCGCCGTCGTGAACATCCCGGTCCTGACCCAGATGGGGCTCGCCGCGTCCGGCGCGGTCATCGTCGCCGTGCTCATCGCCCTCACCCTGCTGCCGGCGCTGCTCGGCTTCGCGGGCGACCGGGTGGCCAAGGGCCGCGTCGCCGCCCGCAGGCACGGCAACGGCACCATGGGCCGCCGCTGGGCGGCGCTCGTCACCCGGCGGCCGGTCCTGACGCTCGTCGCCGCGGTCCTCGGCCTCGGGATCGTCGCCATGCCCGTCCTCGACATGCGCCTCGGCCTGCCCGGCGACAACATGGCCGGCCCCGCCACGACCCAGCGCAAGGCCTACGACCTGCTCACCGAGGGCTTCGGCCCCGGCTTCAACGGCCCGCTGCTGGTCGTCGTCGACGCCGCCGCCAGCCCCGACCCGCAGGCCGCCGCGACCGCCGCCGCCGCGCGCATCGCGCAGCTGCCCGGCGTCGTCACCGTCAGCCCGCCGGCGCTCAACCCGGCCGGCGACACGGCCATCCTGCAGGTGATCCCCGCGACCGCGCCCGACGCGGCGCAGACCACCGACCTCGTGCACGCCATCCGGGCGCTGCCGCCGTCCGGCGGTGCCGCGCTCGCCGTCACCGGCACCACCGCCGTCAACATCGACATCTCGGCGAAGATGGGGTCGGCGCTCGGGCCGTACCTGGCGGTGATCGTGGTGCTCGCGTTCCTGCTGCTGACGCTGCTGTTCCGCTCGGTGCTCGTGCCGCTGAAGGCGATCGCCGGGTTCCTGCTGAGCGTCGCCGCCACGTTCGGCGCGGTCGTCGCCGTGTTCCAGTGGGGCTGGCTCGCCGACCTCGTCGGCGTCGAGCAGACCGGCCCGATCGTCAGCCTGCTCCCCGTCATCCTCATCGGGATCGTGTTCGGCCTCGCCATGGACTACGAGGTGTTCCTCGTCAGCCGCATGCGGGAGGAGCACGTGCACGGCGCCGCGCCCAAGGACGCCGTCGTCAACGGGTTCAGCCACGGCGCCCGGGTCGTCACCGCCGCCGCGATCATCATGATCAGCGTGTTCTCCGGCTTCATCCTGTCGCCCGAGGCAATGATCAAGTCGATCGGGTTCGCGCTCGCCGCGGCCATCCTCTTCGACGCGTTCGTGGTGCGGATGACCCTCGTCCCGGCGGTCATGACGCTCCTGGGCCGCCGCGCCTGGGCGCTGCCGCGCTGGCTCGACCGCCTCCTGCCCGACGTCGACGTCGAGGGCACCCGGCTGCGCGGCGAGGAGCCGCCGGCGGTCGAGCCGGAGCTCGTCAGCGCTGGAACTGCCGCTCGATGAGGTCGAGCAGCGCCGCGTGGGTCCGCTGATCCGCGGCGGCGACGAGGCCGCCGGCCCCGGTGTGCAGCGGCTGCCCCCGCAGCCCGGTCACCACGCAGCCGGCGGCCTCGCACAGCGCGATCCCGGCCGCGAAGTGGACGCTGTCGCGCAGGTCGCCGTCGGTCACGTACGCCGCCCGCCGGCCCGCGGCGACCCACGCGACGGCGAGCGTGCTCGACACGACCCGCGGCCGGAACCGCTCGCCGAACCCCGGATCCGCGAGGAGCCGCGCCGGGTGGAAGGCGGGACCGTTCGGGAACGGCGGGTCGAGGTTCACGTCGACGAGAGCGGACTGCGACGTCGGTACCAGGTCCGCCTCCACCCCGTCGCGGCGTACCCGGGCCACCCCGGCGGCCGCCGAGAACGTCTCCCGGGCGAACGGGTCCACGGACACGGCCACGGCGGTGCCCGCGGGCGTGCGCAGCGCCACGTTGACGGCCACGAGCATCGCGCCGGCCGCGTAGTTGAGCGTGCCGCACAAGGGGTCGACGAGCCACGTGCGGTCGCCGCCGCCGATGCGGCCGGACTCCTCGCCGTGCACGGCGTCGCCGGGCCGGGCGGCCCGCAGCACCGCCAGGATCGCCCGCTCCGCCTCGATGTCGGCCTCGGTGGCGAAGTCGCCGCCGCCCTTCGCGAACCGGTCCAGGCGGGTCCCGAAGCGCGAACGGACCACCGCCGCGCCCGCTTCGGCGGCGGCGATGGCCAGTTCGAGATCGTCTGTCGTCACGCCCCGACGATAGCCGGGGACTTCTCCTCGATCGGTGTCCTGCCGCGACCGCGCAGGGCGATCCCGGCGGCGCACAGCACCGTCACCGCGAGGACGCCGGCGGCGAGCAGCGTCCTGCCGTCCGGGTCGAGCAGCGGCTGGCCGCGCAGCGCCTGCCAGGTGAGCAGGGCGATGAGGCCGCCGTACCCGAGCGCCGCCGCCCGCACGAGCCCCCGCGCGACCCGCTGCTCCCCGAGCACCGAGGAGAGCCGACCCCGCTGCTCACCGGGCACCGAGGACGGCCGGCGCCGGGCGGCGGCGGCGAGCAGGAGCGCCAGCAGCGGCAGGGCCTGCAGGGCGTGGATGCCGACGAAGTGCGCGACGCGCAGGTCGCCGCCGGTCGTCGACCAGCCGGTGACGGGCATCGCCGGACCGCCGTCGGCGACGCCGACGCTGTGCGCGCCGATGATGCCGACCGTCTCGCCCCGGTCCAGGGCCGCGTCCTGCTCGGCGGTCGGCTGCGTCATGAGGAACGCGACCAGCATCCCGGCGAGCGACAGCGTGAAGCCGAGCCGGGCCGCGGACTTCAGCACCGGGTCGCCGCCGCGCTGGAAGGCGACCACGATCGCGACGACGAGGCTGGCCGTCCACAGCACCACGACCAGGTTGCCCATGAGCGACCACACGGTCTCGTCGAACGGGGTGGAGTTGTTGAAGTGGCTGGGCCGGCCCCGGACCCCCTGCAGCACGATCAGGGCCATCTCGACGGTGGCGGCGACGGCGACGACCGTCCCGGCCCACCAGCCGGTGCGCCGGCCGCGCCGGGCGGCCCGGAGCAGCCACGCCAGGGTCACCGCGTACACACCCATGGAAACGGCGAACTTGAACGGCTTGAGCCAGGTGGGGCTGCCGACGACGAGCCGGTCGTCGACGAAGATCCCGACGAGGGACACGAGGGCGAGGACACCCATCGCCGCCGCGAACCACAGCAGCGGACGGTGCCATCGGACGGGCTGCGGACCGGTCATGGTGGACTCCACGAAGAGGGCTGATGATGCGTCCACGGTCCCAATCCGGGGGTGCCCCGCACATGCCCGCCGACCCCCTCATTCCGCGTCCCGCCTCCCTCAGGCGCCGTGGTGGGGCTGTCCCTACCAGCGTCAGGTGAGCCGGCCCGCGACGAACGCGAACGCGGCCGGGACGACGGTGCTCCAGTACCCGAAGTTGTGCCTGCCGCCGGTGTACGAGCCGGCGACGGGCGCCTCAGGCAGCTTCCGGTGCAGCGCACGGACGTCGGGGTAGAGCGGGTCGTCGCGGCCGCACCAGAGGCCGACGGGTGTCCCGCGCAGCCGGTCGCGGCCGGCGAAGACGGCGTCCCCGGGCGCGACGGCCGGCGAGAACGCGGCGACCGCCCGCGCGAACCCGGGAAACGCCTCGGCGAGCAGCAGCGCCCCCGCCCCGCCCATCGACCAGCCCCACATCGCGATCCGCGTCGTGTCGAACCCCCGCCCGGCGCACCACCGCGGCACCTCCTCGCGCACCATCCGCTGCGGGTCGTCGGCCCCCGAAGGCCGCCAGCCGAGGCGGTCACCGGCCGCCCCCGCCAGCACGAACGGCGGCGCTCCCTGCGCGACGGCCGCGGTCAGGAACCGGCCGAGACCCATGGCCGGGAAGTCCCGGACCGTCTTCGACCCGCCGTGCAGGACCAGGCACACGGGCAGCCCGCGCCCGTCGCCGTGCCCGGCGGGCACGCACGTGTAGACGTCGACGCTCCTGCCCCGCGCGGCCGACACCAACCGCTCCAGCCGCTCGTCGCCGACGGGCGCGTCCGGCACGACCGGCTTGTCCCCGCCGTCCGCTCCGAGCAGTCGCCCCAGGTCCCCGAACCCCACGCGGGCCGCGGACGGCAGCCCGCCGCCGGACCGCACGTCGACGAAGCGCGCCCCACCGGCCGCCACCGCCGCGGCGACGCCGATCCCGGCGGCCCCGGTGAGCACAACCCGTCGCCGCATCCGGCCCTCCAGTGATGTCGTGGCGCCCGTACCGCCCAACGAGCGACCGGGCGTGGCGGCACCGGGGCATCCGCGTCAGCCGCGACCTGCCTTGCCTGACTTTGTTTGTCACGACGCATTGGCAAGCTTTGTCAAAAGCTGGGTGACCGGCCCGGATCTTGATCAATGCTGCTTTAGATTCTGGTTGCGATCCTCCATGAGGTCGTCGTCCGCTATTGCAGGGGTCGTTCCGGGGGGTATGGAACAATGCCGGAGAATGCATCGCAGGATGTCGCTGTCGTCGATGTCTCGGACATTTCGCTGACGGCGATGATTGACGCGGCCGAGGACTCACCACTCGTGCGGTCGATGCGGCGGCTGCAGAGCTCCCTGAGCGATCCCAACAGCGTTCTGTCGGCCTTCGGCTCGTTCATCGCCGAGGCATGACCGTTGTCTGGCCGGACCGCGATCTCGATGTGACGGCCCTACTGGCCGCCGGCTGGCGGCCGACACCATTCCACGAAGTGATCCTGAAAGTGCACCAGCGGTGCAATCTCGCATGTTCGTACTGCTACGTCTACGAGCATGCGGATCAGAGCTGGCGGAACCGTCCGGCAAGGATGCCCGACGAGGTGTTCACCGCCGCCGCGGCACGGGTCGGCGAGCACGTGCGAGCACACGACCTGCGCCGGATCCGGGTCATTCTGCACGGTGGTGAGCCGATGCTGCTCGGCGCCGCTCGCCTGGGCCGGTTGGCGGCCGGGCTGCGCGCGGCGCTCCCGGACAGCTGCGAGCTCCGGGTCGGGATGCAGACCAACGGCGTCCTGCTCGACGAACGCGCGGTGCGCGAGCTGTGCCGTCATGGCATCACCGTCGCGGTCAGCGTCGACGGTGTCGCCGAGGCCCATGACCGGCATCGCGTCACCCACGCCGGCAAGGGCACGTTCGCCGCGGTCAGCCGGTCGCTGGACCTGCTGGCGCGACCCGAGCACCGGGCCGCGTTCGGCGGGTTGCTGTGCACGGTCGCGCCCGACACCGACCCGGTCGCATGCTATCGGCGTCTCCGTGCGTTCAACCCGCCGGCGATGGACTTCCTCCTGCCGCACGCCAACTGGGGCGCGCCGCCGCGCCGGAGCGCCGACGCCCCGACGGTGTTCGGGGACTGGCTGATCGGCGCGTTCGACGCCTGGTACGAGGACCCGGCGCCGGTGCCGGTGCGGCTGTTCGAAAGCCTCGTCGATCTCCTGCTCGGCGGGGCGTCCCGGTCGGAGCAGGTCGGGCTCAGTCCCGCGGCCATGATCGTGGTCGAGTCCGACGGCGCGATCGAACAGGTCGACGCGCTCAAGTCCGCCTACCCCGGCGCATGCGCCACGGGGCTGCACGTCGGTTGCGACGACCTCGATGCCGCGCTGACCCACCCGGGAGTGGTCGCCCGTCAGATCGGCCTGGCCGCGCTCGGCGAGCAGTGCACCGGCTGCCCGGTGCGTCGCGTGTGCGGCGGCGGCCACTACGCGCACCGGTTCCGCCCCGGGGCCGGATTCCGCAATCCGTCGGTGTACTGCGAAGACCTGCGCCGGCTCATCGAGCACGCGCTCGTCAGGGTCCGTGCCGCCGCACGCGCGCTCACCGGCGCGCCCGTTGCCGGATGACCGGCTACCACCAGCTCTCCGGCGAGCTGTTCCGAGGGCTGGCGCGCAGCATCGGCGGCCCAGCCGCGTCCCGGGCGTTCGTCGAAGCGCAGTTGAGCAGACATCTGCTGCTGATCGCCGGCGTGCTGCGGCAGTGGCCCGGGCCGGCGGCCGAACGTGACGCCCTGGTCGCGGCGCTGGAGGCCGCCCGTGCCGCCGGGCCGGACGCGACCGCGGGCGTCCTGGGCGCGCCGCTGGTCGGGGCCTGGGCGGCGATCGTCAGCCGGATGGCCGGACAGCAGCGCGCCGGGCGGGCCGACTTCGGGCACCTGGGTGCGGTCGCCGTGGTCGCCTGCGCGGCCGCGGGGATCGACGCCGAGGCCCGCGTTCCGGTCCGCGACGGCGCGGTCGCCGTGCCGGGCCTCGGCCGGCTGGTGGTCGGTGGCGGCAGCGCACGACTGGCCGCCACCGGCGGAGTCGTGTCCGTCGACAGTGGCCACGGCCTCGTCCCGGTGCCGCCGGACGGGGCGGACGCGGCCGGCTGGCAGCCGGTCCGGCGGCTGCGGGCGGTGCTGGGGGACCTGGCGATCGAGGTGGCGCTGGACGACGTCGACCCGTATCGGCACGGCTATCACGCGCCTCCGACGCCGCGGCTGTCCGAGGCGGAGTTCGCGGAATGGCACGAGCTGTTCGCGGGGGCCTGGCGGCTGCTGGCGGACCGCATGCCGCACCGGGCCGCGGAGATCGGGGTGGGGCTGCGCGCGCTCGTGCCGTTGCAGGGGGACCGCCGCTCGTCCCGCAGCGCGACCATCCGGGACGTGTTCGGCGCGTTCGGGTTGACCCGGCCGCCGACCGCCGCAGACTTCGCGGTCACGCTGGTCCACGAGTACCAGCACGCGAAGCTCAGCGCCCTGCACGAGCTGACTCCACTGACCCGCCCGGACGACGGGCGACGCTACTTCGCGCCGTGGCGGACCGATCCCCGCCCGCTGGGGGGCCTGCTGCAGGGCGTCTACGCGTTCGCGGGCGTCGCTGACACCTGGCGCGCACTCCGCACGGCGGAAGGCGTCGCGGACACCGCCGAGCAGCAGTTCGCGGACGCGCGGCTGCAGGTCGACCGGAGTCTGGAGACCGTGGCGTCGTCAGGGGCACTGACCCCGGCCGGCGAGCTGTTCGTGACGCACCTGCGGCGGTTCACCGACGGGCTGCTCACGGTGCCGGTCGACGGCGCGGTGGCGCGACTGGCCGCCCAGCGGCACAGCGAGCGTTACCAGCGGTGGCTCACGGCGAACCCGGCCTGACCCGCGGCCTCAGGTCGGCTGCGCTTCGATGTCCGCCTCGAGACGCTCCCCGCGCTCTGCGGCCACGACCTCGGGGTGGCCGTCGCCGAGCGCGCGGCGCAGGCCGGTGAGCGACTTCTCCAGCAGCGTCTGCGCCTCGTCGACCGCCCCGACCGCCCGCAGGTCGTGGGCGAGGTTGATGGCCCGCGCCAGCAGATACGGGTGCTCCGCGCCTTTGCGTGCCTCGTCGGGCCCGCCGGACTTCGACCGGCTGCGCTCCACGATCTCCTCCGACAGCGCCCGGGCCGCCGGGCGCTCGTCGTGCAGGGCGTGCCCGGTGGCCAGTGACGTTCCGGCGCAGAGCGTGAACGGGTGGTCGGGCCCGAGCACCTCGGTGAGGCGCTCGTAGGCGCGGGCGTCCAGCGCCATGGCGGCGGTGTGCTCACCGTCGGCCCGCAGGGCTGCCGCTTCGTTGACGAGCGCCGCAAGGGTGAGTGGGTGGTCCGCGCCGAAGTGGTCCTGGTAGCGGCGCACCGCCTCGGCGTTGTGCTCGACCGCCCCCCTCGTGTCGCCCAGCTGCCGGAGTGCGTTGCCATAGCTGGACAGCACGGCGACGGTGTATTCGTGGTTGGGTCCGAACCGCTGCAGCGTCTGTTCCAGGTTCTCGCTCAGCACGTCGGCCGCCTCGCGCAGCTGCCCGTCCTTGCGCAGCATGATGCCGTAGGTGCGACCGGACACCAGGACGAGGCGGTGGCTCGCGCTGCGCTGGTTCAGCAGCGAACCGCGCCAGCCGTCCAGGACGGCGAGCCCGCTTTTGTACGCACCCAGCCCGTAGTAGTCGCGCGCGATGTTCATGTACGCCGAGAGCGCGCTGAAGTTGGCGACGAGCTGGTCGCGTCCTTCCCAGTAGTCCACCAGCTCCTGGTCCAGCCGCGCCGCCTCGGCGAAGTCGCCGGCCATCCGGTGCGCCACCGCCAGGTTGGACTTGGCCCGCAGGACGAACGGGTCCTCGCTGTCGAACTCGCCCCGTTCGAGCGCCGCCTCGTGGCGCTCCAGCGACCGCTTGGCGAAGCGGAGCGAAGCCGTGTAGTCGCCGCGGATGCGCAGGGCCTGCCCGACCTGGTTGCCGAGGATGAGGGTCGATCTCGCGTCCTCGCCGAGCAGCTGTCTCATCCGGTCGTAGGTGTCGTTGGTCAGCTGGTTCGCCGCCTCGTTCTCACCCAGCGCCCGCATGGCGTTGGCGGCGTGGGCGCGGGCCTGCAGGATGAGCTCGGCGTCGGGTCCGGACCCCGGGTCGTCCGGACCCGCCTGCCAGTGCCTGACGGCTTCCTCGGCGAAGCGGCGACTGTTCTCGTAGTCGCCCACGTTGTAGAGGTACCGGATGTGGTCCACGACGGCCGTCCGCGCCTCGATCCCCTCGGCGCGGATCAGGTCGGCGGATTCCAGGTGCGGCCCGATCTCGCGGTGCCGATCCAGTTCGGCGCGGGCATCCCGCTCGTCCGGGTCGCCCGGGTTGGCCCGGGCCAGCAGATTCTGCGCGCTACGGAGCGTCCCCTCGGCGCGCTGCTCGTCGAGCGTGTCGCGGAGCACCCCCTGCACGAGGCGGTGGACCTGGAGGCGCTGGCCATTGTCGATCTTGACCAGGCCGTACTGGTTGAGGTCGCGCATCGCCAGGTTGATCTTGATCGGGTCGCCCAGGAGCGCGCGCAGCGGCTGCATCACCTCGGCGTCCCGTCCGAACCGCAACAGCGACACGGGGACGGGCTCGCCGCCGAGGAACGCGAACAGTTCCAGCAGCTGGGCCGTGGCGGGGCTGTCGGTGCGCAGCCTTTCGGTCGCCAGGGTCACGAACGCGACGACCGAGGCGGGATAGCCGGCCGGCTTGCCCTCCGACAGCAGCTCCTTCTGGTGCCGCTCGAGCAGGTCGATGTACTGGCTGATCGGCATCTTCGTCAGCAGGTGCCAGGCCGCCGCCTGCTCCAGCGCCAGCGGCAGGTCGCCCAGCCGGTCGGCGAGCCGGTCGGCGTCGGCGGTGCCGATGCTGTTCCTGGTGCGCTGCCGGAGAAGGTCGATGCTCTCGTGCCGCTCGAAGACGTCCACCTCGATGGACAGGCCGACCGCGGCCCACTCCCGGTTGCGGGTGGTCACCACCACGTCGCCGCCCGTGGACGGCACGTACTCGTCGATCGAGTCGAGGTCGTTGGCGTTGTCGTAGACCAGCAGCCACTTCTGCTTGCCCGCGGCGAGGGCGTCGAGCACCAGTCGGGCGGTCTGCTGCGTGTTCTCGGCGGGGCGGATGCCGAGCGGACCCGCGAGCTGCTCCAGCGACGCGAGGACGCCGGACGCCGCGTCGGCGGGCACCCACCAGATGAGGTCGTAGTCGTCCAGATGCCGGTAGACGTACTCCAGGACGAGCTGGGTCTTGCCGACACCACCCATGCCGTGCACCGCGTGTGGGAGCACGGCCGCCTTGGAGCCTGAGGCGAGGGTCTCCGCCAGGCGGTCGAGCAGCGCGGCCCGGCCGGTGAAGTTCTGGTTCTGCAGCGGCAGGTTGCCCCTGAGCGGCCCGGTGCCTGCGGAGCGCCGGCGCGAGGTGGTGAGCTCGTCGCGGTCGGCAAGGGCCGGCGGGCCGACCTTCACCTCCGTCACGCCGAGGCCGCCGGCGACGTTGGTCGCCCACCGTTGCAGCGCAGTGCCGCTGCCGCTGTCCAAGAGGGGGGCGAGGCGCAGCACGAAGGCGAGGAGGGGCGGCACGCCGTCGCCGGGCACCGGCTGCCGCTCCATGACGCGGACCACGGCGGGCCAGTCGGCCCAGATCCTGAGGTCCATGAGTTCGGGCACCGCCGACAGCTCGCCCAACGCCGCGAACACCGGCGAGGTCCCGGCCGCGCCGAGCATCCGGCACAGGTCGTTGCGGTCCGGTTCGGACAGCAATGACGTCCCCCGGCTCTCCCGGGCCATGGCCGCGGCCCGCACGGACGGCTCTGACGGGTGCCGGTCGGCAATGATGCTGGTGAAAGCCGCCAGACCGCCGCTGAGTGCATCGAATGAATGGATCAGCGACAATAGGTCCAGGCGTGCGTCGGCGCTTCGCCTGTGGGTGTGCTTGCGGCGCAGCGCCGCCGTGGCCCAGTCGACCACGAGGTCCCGCTCATCTGCCTGGGACATGGCGTCTACCTGCAACAACACGTCGACCAGGGCGTCCTGCGGCGCTTGCGACACGGGTACTCATTTCCCACGCGAGCCGAACGTAAGACCTGCATGGTAACGGATTTCGCGACCGATCAGAGCCGCCCGTTCGGTGTATTGTTCTCGGCTCGAGATCATCATTCTTGCGCTCGTGATTGCGCATGGCGGGCGAATTCCAGATCTTGAAGAACGACGCCTGCTGACGCGGTCATCGACTCCGGCTAGGGTGGCACTGTGCACACCACGACCGGTGCCGCCGCTCTTCAGGTCGGTCTCAGGCTCGGCGGACTCGCCGCCGTCATGACCGTCGCCGTGGCGTCCGGTGCGCTCGCCGCCCGGCTGGCGCCGCCCGGCGCGGGCGTCACCGCAGCCTTGATCACGACTCCGCTCGCCGCGCTGCTCGGCGGCCTCGTGGCCGGCTCTCTGCTGCGCCGGGTTCCGCGCCGGGCAGGGCAGGAGGCCGCGGCGCGGGCCGGCGTGTCGTCGTCTACCGAGGCGTCCGGCGGCGGAAGCGCTGCAGCAGGTGGCTGACCGCCAGCCCACCGGAGCCCGCCGCGATCGCCGCCCCGGCGATCTTCATCGCATCCGCTGACGTGGCGCCCGGCACCGCCCGCAGCACGACCACCACCGCGATCAGGTACAGGGCCACGCCGCCGGCGAACGTCACCATGCGCATGGCGACCTTGTGCCAGGACCACTTCACGTACCTGTGCAGGGACTCCTCGTCGTTCGTGGCCCGGGTGTCGTGCAGGTCGTCGAAGTCCAGCTGGTCCACCGGCGGAGTGCGCTGCGGCACGCCCGGCGGCTGGATCGGCCCACGTGACGGTGGCGGCTGCTCCGGCCGTCCGCCGCGGTTGTGCCGGCCGGTTCGCCGCCGCGGCCGGGGGTCCGGCGGGGCGTCGCCGGACCGGTGTCGTGGTTCGGCGGGGCGAGGCGGGTTCGTCGTCACGTCGGCCTCTCAAAGGTGACCAGCCACCAGCGGCGGGCGCGCCGGCTCGCCGATCGGCGCGGCCCGGGGTTCGAGGCCGTTGCCTGGCGCGGGGGCATCGAAGAGCGACCGGTGGGGAGTTGCGTGCTGCGCGGGGCCGAGCCGGTGTCATCGACGAGCTTCGTGCCCCGCTGGTCGGCTGGGATCGATTCAGGCGTGGTTCTCACCGGCGGTCCTCTACAGGGGATGTGAACGTCGGGCGGAGGAGCTTCGGTTGCGTGGGTTCCGGCAGCTGTCAAACAGCATTCCGAGTTAGCTGATCTTGCCGAGATCGGGGTGGCCAATATTTGACAAGACTTGTCAACGACATCTATGGCAATGGCGGCTCCAAGATGCAGTCGACCCGGTCGCCGTGCGCCACCGTCAACGCGGTGGGGTGATCCGGGCCGTACAGGTCGACCAGCCGAGCCAGCACCTGTTGCCGGCTCGTCGCAGCGGCCGGGTCATCTGCCGCCGCAGCGTCGATGGTCAGGTTCGCCTCGGCCGCGATGCGGTCCGGATGGGTTTCCCGCCGATGCACCCGTTTCGCAAGGTCGACAGCGCGCCGGGACGCATCGAGCTGGTGCGGATGACCGACCCAGGCGTGGTCGGAGGCGAGGTTCACCGCCGCCGCCACCGAGAACGGGTGCTCGCGACCCACCTTGTCCAGCAGCGACTCGATGCCGGCGACGTCGATGCGCATCGCTCGCGTGTGCTCGCCGCGGGCCCGCAGCACGTTCGCCAGGTTGATCTCGGCGACCACCGTGAGCGGATTGCGGGCGTCGAACAGCCTGCGGAAACTGTCGTGCACCCGCGTCAGACTGTCGGTGGCCGCATCGTCCCGGCCGAGCAGGTGCAGCGTGTTCGCGTGGCTCATCCGCACGGCGAGGGTGTATGCGTGCGACTCGCCGAACAGCTGCACACACTGCAGCTGGCAGCGCTCCAGCAGCTCCAAAGCCTCGGTCAGCCGCCCGATCCCGCGCCGCGCCAGCGCGAACGCCCGTCCGGCGAGCACCAGCGCGCGGTGCGTCCGGGTCCCGGGCCGCCGGTCGACCCGGGCCACCATCGGCTCCACCTCGTCGAGCACGTCCTGGTAATGGCCCTGCCCGTTGAGGTCCTCCGCGAGCGAGTTCATCGACAGCAGCGTCCGCCAGTTGTCCTCGCCGAAGATGCTCCGGTGCTGCCGCAGGGCGGTGCGGTCCAGCGCTTCCGCGGCTGGGAAGTCGCCGATGAGGCGGAGGGTGACCGCGAGGTTGTGCCGGCTCATCGTGGTGCGCGGATGATCGTCGCCGACGGTCTCCTCGCAGCGTTCCAGCGTCTCCTCGTCGATGTCGCGGGCCCGCTGGTAGTCGCCGGAGATCCGGAGGTCGGCTGCGCGGCTCTCGGCCATGGCAAGGGTGTACGGGTGCGCCTCGCCGTACGACGGGTCGACGCGGAGCTGGCTCATCGCGGCGCGGGTGAGCTCCGCCGCCTGCTCGTACCTGCCGCCCGCGCGCAGCGCGTTCGCCCACTGCTGCGTGGTGCGCAGCACCAGGTGATCGTCCTGCTCGGGCTCGTTGCCCACCCGCCACGCGAGGGACGCCTGCTCACCGAGCTCGCCCGCGACGGCGTAGTCACCGATGAGGTACCGGTAGCGGATCTGGTGGTACACCGTCCTGCGGACCTCGCTGCTGCGCGAGCTCACCAGCCCGGCCGCATCCACGTGCGCCGCGATCTCCTGGAACAGATCCACCGACTCCGGCCGGTCGTCGGGCCAGCCGGGGTCGGCCGCGGCCAGCAACGCGTGCGCCTGGTCCCGGGCGCGGCTCGCCTCGTCCCTGGGCAACGACCGCGACGTCACGAACCGGGCCAGCGGCATCACCTCCACGCGCAGGCCGTCGTCGGTGAGGCGGGCCAGTCCGTGCCGGCAGAGCTCGGCGATCGCCTTGGCCAGCGCGATCTCGTTCTGCAGCGCCGCGGCCAGCACGGGCTCCACGGTTGCCCGCCGGCCCTGATGCAGCAGTTGCCGGGACACCGGCACCGGGGCGAGGAACGAGAGTGTCTCCAACAGGCGCAGCGCCGGCGGGCTGGCCGCTTCGAGGCTGTCCAGGGCGAAGAGCACCGCTCGTGAAGCGCTGCGCCCGTACCCGTCCGCCGCCACCGTCGCGAGGCGGTCCACCGGGTCGACGCCGTCGGACGTGTCGAGCACCCCGCCCGCCGCTCGCCACCAGGCCACGGTCTGGCGGAGGACCAGCGGGGTCCGCCCGTACATGTCGACGACGCCCTGGATCCGCGCGGCCTCGGCGGCCGGCTCGTACAGGCGCAACAGCGTCTCGGCCTCGACCGCGTCGAGATCGGTGACCTCGATGCCGACGCTGGACGCGTCGGTGCCGAGGGCCGGGTTGCGGGTGGTGATGATGACCCGCCCACCGGTGGGGACGAGGCGCAGCAGCTCCGGGTGGTCAAGGCCGTCGAAGACCATCAGATACGGGAACCGGTGGGCCTCCAGCCGGTCCAGCACCAGGCGCACGGTCTGCTGGACACGGTGATGCGGCTCGATCCCGAGCGCGGCGGCCAGCTCGATCAGGGACACCTGCGCCGTGTCGGCGGTGGCGCAGGGGACCCACCAGACCTGGTCCTCGGCGTCGGCGTGCCGTTCGAGGTACTGCAGCACCGCCTGCGTCTTGCCGGTCCCGATCGGCCCGTGCAGCACCAGTCGCACGTCGCCCGGGGCGAGTGCATCGCGCATCGCCGCCAGGAGCGCGTCCCGCCCGACGAATCCGGCAGCGGCCGGCGGCCGCACACCGACGATCGGGGGGACGGCACCCGCGGGCACGGCGGGCCGGGACGGCAGGCGTGGCTCGGGTCCGGCCGGCGCGGTGTCGACCGGCAGCGGAACCTGGGTCTCGTGCCGCGCCTGCCGCCACAGCTCGATCGTCCGCTGCTCCAGTGCCGTCAGGTCGTAGTCGAACGGCGCCATGCTGGCCATCGCATGCAGCATCGACCGGACCTTTTCCCAGGCGGGCACCGTGCCGGCGCGCAGCGTCGCGCTCACCGTCTCGTGTGACACGGACTGGAACTCGCCCGCAGGCAGATCGAGCGTGGCCTTGGCGATCACCCTTGCGGCCGGCTGGCCCGCGGCGTCGTAGAGCGCATGCACGGCCGAGACGAAATCGCGCAGCGGACCGTCAGGAAGCTTGTCGAAGCCCGGCAATGCAATCGCCACAGCTACACGCTCCGAGACTCGGCCGCCCCGTCAATTTTTGTCAAGCACCAGGATCGCATGGAGAGTGGCGTGTGCCAATACGTCCTCATGCCAAGTTTTGACATGAGCTTGACAAGGGCACAGCAGGACCGCCGGGGCCTCGTCAGTGGTAGAAGCCGACGATGCCCTTCTGTTCGGCGGCGGCGGTCGCGGTCCAGGCGGCGACGGCGCGCGCCTCGTCCGTCGTGGCGGCCTTCAGCGGCTCGGCGGCGGCGGCGACCGCGGCGGCGGTCCAATAGCCGATGGACGGGAAGTCGTCCGGCGACGGGAAGCTGACCGGCGCGCCGCGGAAGATGAGATCCGACATGGTGATCGTGGCGCCGGTCGCCTTCAGGGCCGGGTCGACCGTGCTGTCCAGATAGGACGACGGGCACGGGTAGAACAGCGAGTTGTCCAGGAAGCGGCCGGAGAACTCGACCATGTACTTGAAGCCGTAGCCGTACAGGTGGCCGGGCAGCGTCTTGTCGCCGCCCATGACGAGGTGCTCGATCGCGGTGAAGACCGACGGCTCGCCGCGGTCGTTGGAGCAGTCGAGGTCGTCGTTGAGCCGGGCGATGTCGGTGCGGAACCTGCCGCAGATCGCCCGCCGTGCCTGGTTGTCGCCGCTGCCGCACAGGGCGGCCAGCCTGTCGATGTCGACCCGGTAGGCCATCACGCCGTACCCCATGGAATCCCCCTCTGTCCGTTTACGTCGTCTCGGGTGGCAGTGCGGTCACCACCGAGTACGCCTGGCCTTCGCCGAGCTCCCACTTCGGCTCGACGGCGCAGCCGTCCTCGAACGGCACCAGGTGCTCAGGGGCGCCGGTCGTCCACGTCGCGTGGCGCATCGCGTCGAACAGGGTGCCGTCGGACGCCGACAGGGGGCGCCGGAGCAGGAGCCCGAACGCCTTCGCCAACTCGTCGTCGAGCACCGGGCGCATCGTAGCGGTCCCGCCGTGCCGCGGCGGCGAGGGCGCCATCGCGGCAGGGGAAGGCCGGGCGCGGAGCCGCCGGAGACGGGCATGACTCCGGCGACTCCGCTGCGAACAGCTTGACAGCAATCGTGGAATGCTGGGGGGCGTGCCGATCATCGGGTTCCTGCACACCGCCGACGTCCACGTCGCGACGTTCCGCACGCTGCTCGCCGGTGTCGCACCCGACGCGGGGGGCCTGCACGTCGTGGACGCGGCGCTGCTGGAGGACGCGCGGGCCGGCGTCGACGTGGGGGAGCGGGTCGCGGCGCGCCTGCGGGGCCTCGCGGCGGACGGCGCGGACGTCATCGTGTGCACCTGCTCCACGATCGGCGGGCTCGCCGAGACCGTCGACGCCGGCGTGCCGGTGCTGCGGGTCGACCGGCCGATGGCCGAGGCGGCGGTCGCCGGGGGAGGCCGGGTCGCGGTCGTGGCCGCGCTCGCCTCGACCCTCGCGCCCACGACCGGCCTGCTGCGCGAGTGCGCGGCGCTGGCCGGTGTGACCGTCGAGATCGTCGAGGCGCCGTGCCTGGACGCGTGGGCGCTGTTCGAGTCGGGGGACCTCGACGCGTACGTCCGGCGGGTCGCCGAGCACGTCCGGGCCGTCGCCGCGACCGCCGACGTGGTCGTCCTCGCCCAGGCGAGCATGGCCCCGGTCGCCGACCTCGTGCCGGACCTGCCGGTGCTCAGCAGCCCCAGGACCGCCGTCGCCCGCGCCGCCGCCGTCACCCCGACCTGACCTGCGGGGAAGATCCGCCGGGCGTATACCGTGGACGGGTGACGGCAGAGCGACCCGCCCGGCGGGCACCACAGGCACACACGGGGCGGGTGGTCCGCACCGAGCGGCTCACCCCGAACATGCACCGCGTCGTGCTCGGTGGCGAGGGTCTCGACAGGTTCGACGCCGGGCAGTACACCGACCACTACGTGAAGCTGATGTTCCCGCCCGCCGGCGTCGTCTACCCGAGCCCGTTCGACGTCGCCGCGATCCGCGAGCAGCTGCCCCGCGAGCAGTGGCCCGTCACCCGCACGTACACGGTGCGCGACTGGGACCCGGTGACGCGGGAGCTGACCCTGGACTTCGTCATCCACGGCGACACCGGTCTCGCCGCCCAGTGGGCGGTCGCCGCCCACCCCGGCGACGAGCTGTCCTTCGGCGGCCCCGGCGGCAAGTACGCGCCGGACCCGGCCGCCGGATGGCACCTCCTCGCCGGCGACGAGAGCGCCCTGCCGGCCATCGCCGCGGCCCTGGAGCGCCTTGCCCAGGACGCCGTCGTGGAGGCGTTCGTCGAGGTCGCGGACGCCCGTGAGGAGCAGAAGATCCCCGGCATCACCTGGCTGCGCCGCGGCGACCGGCCCGTCGGCGCGGCGCTCGTCGAGGCCGTCACGGCCGCCGAGTGGCGCGGCGACGACGTCCACGCGTTCGTCCACGGCGAGGCCGGCTTCGTCAAGGAGCTGCGCCGCTACCTGCGCCTCGACCGCCGGGTGCCGATGGAGCGGCTGTCGATCTCCGGGTACTGGCGCCTCGGCCACGACGAGGACGGCTGGCAGGCGTCCAAGCGCGACTGGAACACCCAGGTCGAGGCGGAGCAGGAAGGCGACCGGCAGCAGTGACCCTGCTGCTGAAGCTGCTGCTCGCCCCGCTCCTCGTCGTCGCCTCGTCCCTGGCCGGCCGCCGCTGGGGCGCCCCCGTCGCCGGCACCCTGGTCGCGCTGCCGATCGTCGCCGGCCCGATCCTGCTCGTCACCTGCCTCGAGCAGGGCCCCCGGTTCGGTGCCCGGGCCGCGTCGTCGGCGCTGCTCGGCCTGGTGTCCCTCGCGGCGTTCACGGTCGTCTTCGCCTGGTGCTCGCGGCGGGCCGGCTGGGTCGGCTCCCTCGCCGTCGCCTGGCTCGCGACGCTCGCCCTGGACCTGGCCCTCGCGCGGCTGACCGTTCCTCCGTTCGCGGGTTTCGCCATCGTACTGGCGGCGGCCTGGCTCGCCCTCCGCGTCTTCCCGGCGGCACCAGCCTCGCCCCCGGAGCAGCCGCCGTCCTGGCCGTGGTGGGACCTGCCGGGGCGGGCCCTCGCGACCGCGGCCCTGGTCGTCACCGTCACCACCGCCGCCGACACGGTCGGCCCGTCGTTCACCGGCGTCCTCGCCCCGTTCCCGATCGCCACCAGCGTCGTCGCCGCCTTCGTCCTCGCTCAGCAGGGCACCGACGGCGCGGTCCAGACGCTGCGCGGCGTCCCCCGCGGCCTGCTCGGCTTCGCCGTCTTCTGCCTGCTCGTCGCCGTCCTCGTCGAGCACATCGGCACCCCGGCCACGTTCGCCGTCGCCCTTGCCGCGACCCTGGCGGTGCAGCTCGCCTGGCGCTGGACCCTGTCCCGCCGCGCCGAGCCCGCCCTGGCGTCGGGCTGACATGCTCTCCGCCCGCGCCCAGCGGTTCCTGGCCGAGCACGCCACCCGGCACCCTCCGATGCCCGAAGCCGCGATCCGGGCCGCCGCGGGAGACCTGCCCGGTGACGCCGTCGAGGCGCTCGTGCGGTTCGAGGCGAGCTACGGCGGCCTGCGGTACCCGGTCATCGTCGGCAACCCGATGGACCACGGCCTCGACGGCGAGGTCGCTGTCCACGACACGCCGCTGGGCCCCGCGTTCGCCGGCATCGTGGACGGCGACTGGACCTGGGGCGTCGACGTGCTGCTCGACGGCCGCACGGCGATGGACCTGGGCGAGTGGCCCTACCGCGTCATCGACCGCTCCGTCGACCAGCGCATCGAGAAGCACGCGCTGCTCGCCGAGGTCCGGCAGTGGCCGCACCGCACGTACACCTGCCGGACGCCGCCACACGTCGCACCGGTCACGGACGAGCGGCTGCTGCCGCCCTCGGTGCCCGAGGCGAGCGGCCCGGCCGACCTGTGGTGGCGTGACGACGGCACCGCCGTCGAGGCGACCCTGCACGCCTGGGGCGGCCGGCATGACCTGTGGACGGTCCGGCACTTCAGCCGGATGCTGCACCTGGCGCACCACGCCGATCCCGTCGTCTACGTGGCGATGGGCCATGAGACGGTCCCCGCCACCTGGTGCTCCATTTGTTCCGAACATGTCCCCCCGGAATGGACGTGCCCGCTGACGCCGGACTCGCCCTGAACGTCCGGCGGGCTCAGGTCGCGCGGAGGCGGGTGACGAAGCCGATCCGGTCGCCGCGGTAGAGCGAGCGCACCCGCTCGATCGGCACGCCGCCGGCGTCGTAGGAGACGCGTTGCATGAGCAGCATCGGCAGGGCGGGGTTCGCGGCGATGAGCAGGGCGTCCCGCGGGGTGGCGAGGACGGTCTCGATGCGTTCGGTGGCTTCGGCGTACGAGATGCCGTAGCGCGTCCGCAGGTGCCGGTAGAGCGACCCGGTGGCGTCGAAACCGTCCATCAGCCCGGGGAAGCGGCCGGCGGGGAGGTAGGTGCTCTCCAGCCCGAACGGCTCGTCGTCGGCCAGCAGCACCCGCTCCAGGTGCAGCACCTCGTCGTCGGGCGCGATGCGCAGGTCGCCGGCGAGCGCGGCGCCCGCGGGGATCCGCTCGGCGGTGACGACCCGCCGGCCCGGCCGGTGCCCCGTCTCGCGCAGCGCCTCGGTGTACGACACCAGCTCCAGCGGCTGGATCAGCTTGGGGGCGGCGACGAACGTGCCACGGCCCCGGTAGGCGCGCAGGCGGCCCTCCAGGGTCAGCTCCGAGATCGCCTGGCGCAGCGTGGACCGGGCCACCCCGTAGGCGGCGGCGAGGTCGCGCTCGGCGGGCAGCAGCGCCCCTTCGCCCAGCTCGGCGAGGAGGTTGAGCAGCTGGCGCTTGACGGCGTAGTACCTCGGGACGCGGCCGTGCTCGGGGACGCCGCCGTGGACAGCGCTGATCGTCGCCCGCCGGCCCTACCCGCCGTGCGCGGGGCCCTCACGGCCGTCGTGAGGGCCCCGCGGGCAGGGGCTACGCGATGCGCAGGTCGTCGATCGCCCAGTACCAGTTGTTGTTGGCGTCGTAGTAGCGGAACTTGACGACCATCCGGGTCGCCCCGGCCGGGACCGTCACGGGCAGCGACTCGACCTTCGCCCGCGCGTCGGCGCTGTACCGCTTGACGAGCACGTCGGCGCCGCCGTTGAACGACACGAGGACGTCGGCCTTCTGGGCGCCCTCCTGCCGGTAGTGGGTCACGTAGTTGAGCCGGACCGTGCTGCCGGCGGTCACGGTGTAGGACGGGGACAGCAGCGTCGAGTCGAAGCTGGTGCCGCCGGCCTTGTCGTTGAACTCGTCGGAGTCGGCGACGGCGAAGACGCCGCGGGTGCGCAGCGCGTTCTCCCGCTCCTGGCCGCTCTGCGCCCGGCTCCAGAACTCGTCGGTGGTGAAGCTCCAGCCGCGCCACTCGGTGACCCCGCCGGACGGCATGCGACTGCGGTCGACCGACCAGCCGGCCGGTGCGGTCGGCGTCCAGCCCTTGAGCGTCGCCGGGATGCCGGTCTCGTCGACCCGCGTCTGCAGCGACGGCGCGAGGGTGTCGAACGCGTCAGTGGCCCGGACGGAGACGGGCTTGCCGTCCAGGGCGGCGCTCACGCCGAAGTGGCCGAGCGCGGTCGAGGCGACGTCGGCGAGGCGGGTGTCGACCGGCCGCGCGCCGGCCGCGACGCCGGTGCCCTTGGCGAGGACGAACGTGCGGCGCTCGTCGATGCCGCAGCCGCCGTGGCCGCCGCCGGGGTTCGCGTGGCCGTGGTCGGTGGTGACGACGACCAGCCAGTCCTCGCCGCTGTACGTGGGGCGCGCCGCGATCGCCGCGAGCAGCTGGCCGAGCTGCTGGTCCTGCTTCTCGATCGCGGTCCGGTACGCGGTGCCGGTGCCGCTGGCGTGCGCGACGACGTCGGTGTTGCCCAGGTAGACGAAGGACGCGTCAGGGTTCTCGTTGCGGAGCCGGTTGACCGCGTCGGTGGTGATCTTCGCGTCGGCGCTGACGTAGCCCTCGGCGTCGCCGTCGAACGTGACGCGGGTGTCGATCGCGGTGCCGAACGTGCCCTGCGTGTGCAGCACCGCCCAGTCGACCGCCGAGTAGGTGCGGTAGCCCGGGTCGGCGCGCTCCAGGCGGGTGAGGAAGTCGGGGTAGGTCCCGTACTGCTTGCCGGCGAACGTGTTGTCCTTCACGCCGTGCTTGTCGGGGAACACGCCGGTCGCGATCGTCGACCAGCCGGGCCCGCTGGAGGAGGCCGCGACGCCCGGGCAGTACACCAGGCTCTCGCCGAGGGTGCCGCCGGCGGCGAGGGCGTCGAGGTTGGGCGCGTTCGCGGCGACCACGGCCGCCCAGTTGAGCCCGTCCATGCCGACGACCAGCAGCTTCTTGACGGGCGCGGCCGCGTGCGCAGGCGCTGCGGTGGTGCCGAGCGCGGCGCCGGTGAGCGCCA
The DNA here is from genome assembly GCF_040674675.1 of Dactylosporangium sp. NPDC049742. Lineage (NCBI taxonomy): Bacteria > Bacillati > Actinomycetota > Actinomycetes > Micromonosporales > Micromonosporaceae > Dactylosporangium > Dactylosporangium sp. NPDC049742. The sequence continues at coordinate 192,193 of NZ_JBFANF010000008.1, forward strand.
GGCCGGTGGCGAGGGCGCCGGCCAGGATCGATCGTTGCATCGAAAACCTCCGAATCTGGGTCGCGTCGCAACGCATCGAAATCAATCAGGATGAACGGTATCCCCCCGGCAGGCGGGCTCCCGGATAACAGGTCCGGACCAATTCGCGTTCTCGGCAGGTGTACGAACTGTCGCCCCGCCGGTCGCGTCGCCGGATGCGACGGGGTGCGGCTTCGCGGGCCGCGGCGGGGCCGTCGCGGTCGCGGGATGCGGCTCGGCGGGGGTCGCGGTCGCGGGGTGCGGCGGGGCCGTCGCGGTCGCGGGATGCGGCTTCGCGGGGCGCAGCAGGGCGGTCGCGGTCGCGGCGGCGGCGAGGTACAGCAGGGCCTGGCCGTTCAGCAGCGGCACGACGCCGAGCCGGTCGGCGAGCAGGCCCGCGGCGAGCATGCCGGCGCCGCTGCTGCCCTCGAAGACCGCGCCGAACACCCCGAACACCTTGCCCCGGGCGCCGTCGGCGGTCTCCTGCTGCAACAGGCTCACCAGCCCGGTGATCATGACGACGCCGGGCGCGCCGACCAGGATGAACAGTGCGACGTACACCGGCAGCGCCGTCGTCACGAGCGGCCCGTTCCACACCGTCAGCGACAGCAGGCCGAAGGCGCCGGCGCCGGCGGCGATCAGGGTGCCGGGCGCCGGCGTGCGGCGGGCCGCGGCGAGCAGCAGGCCCAGCGCGATCGCGCCGATCGCCTGGACCCCGCGCAGCAGGCCGGTCTCGGCCGCGCCGCCGCCCAGCTCGCGGGCGACCCACACGACGAACAGCACGACGAAGATGCCCTGCGCGGTGCCGCAGAGCGCGGCGACCCCCAGCGCGGACCAGACCCGGCGCCCGCCGAGGCCGCCGCCGCCCGGGGTCTGCGGATCCCTGGCCTCGCGTGCCCCGCCGGCGACGCCCGCGATCAGCAGGCCCGCCGCGAGGAACGTGACCAGGTCCACCGCCACGATCACGGGCAGCCCGCTGACCGCCAGGAGCAGGCCGCCCAGCGGGCCGCCCACCAGCCGGCCCGCGTTCTGGCCGAAGCCGAGCAGGGCGTTGGCCGGCACCAGCTCCGCGGCGGGGATCAGGGTCGGCAGCAGCGCGTTCCTGGCCGGGCCGAACACCGCGAGCGCGGCCGCCTCGACGGCGATCACCGCGTAGAGGATCGGCAGGTCGCCCCGGTCGTGGACGAACAGCAGCGGCAGCAGCGCGGCCGCCTGGACCGTCACGACCGTGACCAGCAGCCGGCGGCGGTCCCACCGGTCGGCGAGGTGCCCGGCGACGGGGCCGAGCAGGACCGCGGGTGCCAGCTCGATCAGGAACGCGAACGACGTCTGCAGGGACGAGCCGGTCAGCTGGTACACCAGGATCGGCAGCGCGACCAGCAGCAGCCAGTCGCCCGAGTCGGAGATCAGGCCGGCGAGCCAGAGCCGCCGGAAGTCACGGTGTCGCAGCGGCCGCATCGGGCCCCTCCTCGTCGTCGCGGATGAGCGGAAAGCCGTGGAAGCCCAGGTGGGCCATCTGGGCGCCGTCCGGGGCGTCGTCGCGGGTCGCGGCGATGTACGGGCGGACCAGCGCGTCGATCTGGTCGCCGAGGACCCGCAGCTCGTCCGGGGTGACCTTCAGCGTGTAGAGCCCGTAGTGGTCGGCGTCCCGCCACTGTGCGGGGGCGCTGTCGCGGCGGGCCAGCCAGTCGTGCACGAGGCGCTGGTCGCGCTGGACGCTGAGGGCGGCGATCGTGGCCGCCTGCCGACCCTCCGCGGAGTCCGGGTCGGCGTCCGGCTGCACGGAGAAGCCGGTGACCAGGGCGCGCCAGGGCCGCTCGCGCCCGTCCCGCTCGCTCGTGTCGTCCGGCGCGACGAGGCCGGCCTTGGCCAGGGCGCGCAGGTGGTAGCTGCAGTTGGACGGGGTGTCGCCGACCGCCCGCGCGCACTGCGACGCCGTCGCCGGGCCGGTGGCGATGAGGTGGCTCAGCAGCTCGTAGCGCACCGGGTGGGCCAGGGTCCGCAGCTCCTCCGGCTCGCTGAGCGTCCGCCGCGCTTCTCTGCCCACCGTGTCCTCCAACTCCCTCAACTCTGAAAGTGTCTTTCAGGGTGCCACAGATCGATGCGATGTGAAAGAGTCTTTCAGACTTCAGATCCAGCCGGTCTCGGTCGCGATGCGGATCGCGTCGACGCGGTTGCGGGCGTGCAGCTTCGTCGCGGCGGACGTCAGGTGGTTCCGGACCGTGCCGACCGACAGCACGAGCGCCGCGGCGATCTCGGTGGCGGAGGCGCCCTGCGCGGCGAGCCGCAGGATCTCGATCTCCCGGCCGGTCAGCGGGTTGCCGGGCGTCTCCCAGGCGACGACGGCGAGCTGCGGGTCGATGACCCGGTGCCCGGCGGCGAGCCGGCGGACGGCCTCGGCGAGCCGCTCCGGCGGGCTGTCCTTGAGCAGGAACCCGCCGATCTGCGCGTCCAGCGCCCGGCGCAGGTCGCCGGGGCGGGCCACCCCCGTCATCAGCAGGCAGCGGCAGCCCGGCAGGCTGGTGCGCAGCTCGATCGCGGCGCTGAGGCCGTCGCGGCCGGGCAGGTTGAGGTCGAGCACGGCGACGTCCGGCCGGGTCCGCAGCGCCTCGGGCACGATCGCGGCGCCGTCGTGCACCTCCGCCACGACGTCGAAGTCCGCCTCCAGCCGCAGCAGCGCGACGAGCGCGCCCCGCACCAGGTGCTGGTCCTCGGCGAGCAGCAGCCTGATCATGCCCGCACCCCGGCGGCCGCCACCGCCCGCAGCTCCGCGGCCGCCTCCCGCGCGAGCGCCAGCGCGGTGCCGAGCCTGCCCCGGTCGACCACCCCGACCGCCTCGGCGGCCGTCGCGGACGGTTCGACGGAGGCTTTGGTGGCCCGCTCGCCCGAGACCGCACCGACGGGCCCGGCGGCCGTCGCGCCGTCCCGCTCGGCGGACATTGCGGGCGGTTCGACGGAGGCTTTGGCAGCCCGCTCGTCGGAGACCGCGCCGATCGGCTCGGCGGACGTGGCGCCGGGCAGCGTGTCGGCGGCGGCGGCGAGGAGCTTCACCACGCCGCGGAGGCGTTCGGTGAGGCGGTGCCCGACCTGGTCGGCGAAGCGCAGCCGCTCCCGGGCGACCTCGGCGGCGGCGAGCATCGCCTGGGCCCTGGCGAGGGCCGCGGCCAGCAGCGGCACCTGCGCGAGAGCGAAGACGGCAGTCGCGTCGTCGATGTCGGCGGTGACGTGGTAGGCGAGCGCCGCGAAGTCGAGGCCGCCGTCGAAGGCCAGCAGCACCTCGGTCGTCAGGATCGCGGCCGCGAGCACGACCCAGGTCCGGCCGCGGACCAGCAGCAGCACGGCGGCGCCCACGTAGTGCCGCATCACCCAGTCGCCGGGCGGGTAGAGCAGGAGCGGCGCGTACGCCAGCAGCAGATGCGCGGCGAGCACCGCCCGCCACCGGCGCGGGGTCCCCGGCCCGGTCCGGGGCCGGCACAGGTGCCACAGGCTGACCCCGAACAGGGCCGCCAGCAGCAGGAACACGCCGTCGATCGAGGCCGGGGGCGCCTGGGTGAACGCGAGGGCGAACAGGACCGCGAGGGCCGCCGCGCACACCGCCGGCCGGAACGGCGTCGCCGGGGTCCGGCCCGTGAACCGGTGCACCGGCAGCGTCGCGGTCAGCCGGTGCCGGTCACCGTCGGCGGCGACGTCGAGACGGCCGCCGAACGCGGCGAGCCGCTCCGCGAGACCGGCGAGGCCGGTGCCGCCGGCGCTCGCCGCGACAGGCCCGGCGGCGCGGCCGTCGTTGGCCACCGTGAGGCGGACGGTCCGCCAGCCGCCGGCGACGGTGATCTCACAATGGCGGGCGGTGCTGTGGCGCAGCACGTTGGTGACGGCCTCGCGCAGGACCGTGGCGAGGACCGCGTCGGCCGGGGGCGGCAGCGGCGGCACGGCGCCGGGCGCGTCGAGCCGTACACCAGCCGCCATGAGCACCGGACCGACGGCGGCCAGTTCGTCGGCCAGCTTCAGGTCGTGCGGCTGCCTGGTCAGCGTGTGGATCTCGGCGAGCGCCGCCGACGCCTGCGCGCCGGCCTCGGTGACCTCGCGGCGGGCCTGCCCCGGGTCGCCGCGGCGGGCCAGCTCGAGCTTCAGCACGATCGCCGAGAGCCGGAACCCGAGCACGTCGTGGGCGTCCCGCAGGAGCCGCCGCCGCTCGCGGGCCACCTCGATCGCGGCGAGACGCGCCTCGGTCGCCGGCATCTGCGTCGCCAGGCCGAACAGCCAGGCCATCACGGCGCAGAGGAAGCCGAGCGTCGCGATGGCGAGCAGGTTGTACAGCGACGCGGAGAGCGAGTGGTAGGCGTGCCAGGTGATCGGCGCGGTGGACGCCGACACCAGCAGGAACCAGATTCACGAGTGCGGCGGGCGGAGCCGGATCAGGCAGGTCCCGGCGAGGAACGCGGTCAGCGCGCGCAGCGAGTCGAGGTGCGGCCACACCGCCAGCGGCAGGTACGTCAGCACCGCCTGCACCGCGAGCGCCCGCGGCCACCACGGGCGCGCGACGCCGAGGACGTTGCGCGCCAGCAGGAACCCGTGCGCCGCGAGGATCGCCAGGCCGCCCACCAGCTCCGGCAGCGCCTCGACCGACGACGCGAGATCCAGGGCCAGGACCGAGACCACGCCGCTGCCGAGGACCGCGACCACGCCCCTGGCCAGGCGGGGCGCCGCGACCTCGGACCGGCGCTGCGACACGCGACCACCACCTCCCCCCGCCAGGACCGTGAGTTTCTCATGGTCCGCCCCGGGAGAAGTGGCCAACCCTGCGCGGCCGGCGGCGTGAGAACACCACGCCCCAGGTCGTGATCGCCGCACTGTCCCGGGCGGCGGCCCGCTGCGAGGCTCGGCGTCATGGATTTCGTGCTGTTCCTCGTCCTGACCGTCCTGCTCTGCGGCTGGCTCGACCAATCGCCGACCACGAAACGTCAGGCCGCCCGCGCTGCGTCCCGCCGCCTCTTCGTTCATGCCGTCGTAGATCAGGACGGAAGCTGTCCGCATCTGCGACCAGACTGTGTTGCAGCGGGCGGTGACGCCCGAAGCCGATGACCGAGGAGTGCGCGCGATGGGCAACGAGATCACCCCGTTCCGGATCCACGTCGACGAGGCGGAGCTGGACGACCTGCGCCGCCGGCTCGCCGGGGTCCGCTGGCCGGCGCAGGTGCCGGGGGTGGGCTGGGAGCGGGGCGTGCCGGTCGAACACCTGCGGGAGCTCGTGGACCAGTGGACGAAGTTCGACTGGCGCGCGGTCGAGGAGCAGATCAACCGGCACCCGCAGTACACCACCCGCATCGACGACCAGGACATCCACTTCCTGCACGTCAGGTCCCCACACGACGGCGCGCTGCCGGTGCTGCTGGCGCACGGCTGGCCCGGTTCGTTCGCCGAGTTCCTCCAGGTCATCGAGCCGCTGACCAACCCCGCCGACCCGGCCGACGCGTTTCACCTGGTGATCCCGTCGCACCCCAACTTCGGCTTCACCGGACCGGCCTCCGCCGGCTGGGACGCCCGGCGGATCGCCACCGCGTACGCGGAGCTGATGGCCCGGCTCGGCTACGACCGCTACGGCGCGCAGGGCGGCGACTTCGGCGCGTTCATCGCCCCCGACCTCGGCCGCGTCGCCCCCGAGCACGTCGTCGGCGTGCACGTCAACGCCGCGACGGCCGGCTTCATCCCGTTCGGCGGCCTGCCCGAGGGCACCGTGCTCACCGACGCCGAGCAGGCGCGCCTCGACCGGATGCAGCGCTTCCTCGACTCCGGGAACGGCTACTTCCAGATCCAGGCCAGCAAGCCGCACACGCTCGGCTTCGGCCTCGCCGACTCACCCGTCGGGCAGCTCGCCTGGATCGGCGAGAAGTTCCACGACTGGGCCCACCCGGCCGGCTCGATCGACGCCGAGCACGTGCTGACCCACGCGACCCTCTACTGGCTCACCAACACCGGTGCGTCGTCGGCGCAGATGTACTACGAGTCGATGCACACCCACAACTGGCCGACCCCTTCCACGGTGCCGACCGGCGTGGCGAACTTCGCCGAGGACATCGCGATCCGCCAGTTCGCGGCGCAGTTGAACAACATCACCCACTGGGCCGAGTACGACCGCGGCGGCCACTTCGCGGCCCTCGAGGTGCCCGACCTGTTCGTCGACGAGGTCCGCACCTTCTTCCGTACCGTGCGCTGACTCGTCGCTCTCTCCCGGCCCCGCGGCCTGGTTTCGCTGTCCGAATTGCCGTCACTGGAGCGGTCAGCCACTTCGGGCGGATTGTCGCGGGGGCCGGGACTGAAGTCGTGTTGCTCGTCGCCCTCGCCATCACCACGGCCGCGGCGGTGTCCTTCTTCGCGTGGGCGTGCCGGGGGTACGCGGGGATCTGGTTGTTCGCGACGGCCGTGAGCCTGACCGCCGCGGTGCTGTTCCTGCTGCCGGCCTGGACGCTGCTGTTCCGCACCGGCGCCGTGCTCGACCAGCTGACGCTGTGGTTCGCCCGGCTGTCGGCGGGCATGCCGATCCTGGCCGCGGTCCTCGCCATCATCGGCGAGCTCAACTGCGCCGGCGGTGCGCTCATCGCCAGCGGCCTGTTCGGCGCCATCGTGTCGGTGCTGACCCTGAGCCGCCGCATCGCGTTCCGTCGCAGCCGGTGAGCGGTCATCTGCCGGTGGCCGCGCTGGTCGTCGCGGTGACGTTCGCGGCCACCGGGCTGCGCAAGCTCGCCGACCCGCTCGGCGCCCGGCGTGACCTGGCCGCGCTCGGCGTGGCGGCCCGGGCGACCGCCGCGGTGACGGCCGGCCTGACCCTCGGCGAACTCGCGGTCGCGGCCGGCCTGCTCACCGACGCGGGCACAACATGGACGGCCGCCGTCGCGCTCGCATGCCTCGCGGTGCCCGCAGGCGCGGCGGCGGTCCAACTGGCCCGCGACCAGGCGACGGCCGCCGCGGTCTCGGCGGTGGTCCGGGCGCATCTGATCGGCGTCCTCGCGGGCGTCGTGTGGTACCTCGGCCGGCATGGCCAGCACCATCCCCTGCGCTCCTGGCTCGCCGGACTCGGGCCGGGCCAACTCCTCGCCGTCACGGCCGGCGCCGTGCTGCTGGCCCTGCTCGCCTCGGGCGTCCGCCGTGCACCACGCACCCGGGCGTCGGAGGCGGCAGTCGTACACCCGCCGAAAACGGAACACGAGTGGGGTGCGGCGCTCGTCCGGCCGGGCCCGGCGCTGACGATCGGCATGGCGACCTACGACGACTTCGACGGCGTCTACTTCACGCTGCAGGCGCTACGGTTGTACCAGGACCTGGACGACACCGAACTGCTGGTCGTCGACAACTTCGGCTGCCGGCGCACCGAGGAGTTCGTCCGCGACTGGGCCGGCGGCCGCTACGTGAAGGCCACGGACACGGTCGGCACGGCGGCCGCGAAGGACCTCGTGTTCCGCCACGCGACCGGCGCGGCCGTCCTGTGCTGCGACTCCCACGTGCTGTTCGAGCCCGGCGTCGTCCGGCGCCTGAAGCAGTGGCACCGCGACCATCCAGACAGCGCCGACCTGCTGCAGGGCCCGCTGGTGTACGACGACGGCACCCACCTCTCGAGCCACTTCGCACCGGTCTGGCGCGAACAGATGTGGGGCGTCTGGGCCACCGACCCACGGGCCCTCGACCCCGACGGCGAGCCGTTCGAGATCCTGATGCAGGGCCTGGGCGCCTTCAGCTGCCGTACCGCCGCCTGGCCCGGTTTCCACCCTGGCTTCCGCGGCCTCGGCGGCGAGGAGGGCTACCTGCACGAGAAGTTCCGCCAGGCAGGCCACCGCTGCCTGTGCCTACCCTGGCTACGCTGGATGCACCGGTTCGGCCGCCCACGCGGCGCGCCGTACCCGCTGACGATCGAGGACAAGCTGCGCAACTACGTACTCGGCCACGCCGAGCTGGGCCTGGACCTCGCGCCGGTCCTGGCCCACTTCAGCCAGTTCCTGCCCGCCGACCGCGTCCAGAAGCTGGCCAGCCAGGCGCTCCTCGACTGATCTCCGAACCTCGGCCTCCTTGCCCGTGTCCCGCAGCCCCCTCTTCGGTCTTTTTCATCGCGTCCCGTAGCCGTCCACGGACTCAGTCACCGCGTCCCGCAGCCCTTATACGGTCTCCCTTATCGCTTCCCGCAGCCCCCTCCACGGACTCCTTGACCGCGTCCCGCGGCCCTCTACGGTCTCCTTCACCGCGCCCCGCAGCCCCCCACGGACTCCTTCACCGCGCCCCGCGGCACCCGCTACGGCCTCCTTGACCGCATGCCGCGGCACCCTCCACAGTGGAGACCAGGCGGTCCTGGCGCCGGGCACGGTGCCGGGCATGCTCGGCCGACTCAGCCGCGCACGCCGACCACCGGCACGGTATCCAGCCTGATGCCGAACGTGTCGCGATACACCGCCAGCACCTCGGCGTCATCCTCCAGAACGCGCTCCGTGCGCTCACCCCCGCCACCGTGATCACCATTCCCACCAACGGGCGCGGTCGTGGTGATCAGGTTGCGCCCACTGAGCGTGACCCGGCCGGTGTCCGTCACGATCGAACAGGTCAGCTGCCGCGTGAAGTGCGACGCCGGCGACGTCCGGTGCCACCAGCTCAGCGGCGTGAAGTCGCTCAGCTCGTACGGCCGCTGATCCAGCATGTACTCCCATGTTCCGTCACCGCGGACCGCCAGGTCGGCCCCGTCGGGCAGCACCTCGAAGACACCCGCCGGGTCGACCTGCGGACCGGTGACGTCCATCCGCAACGGGTGCTGGGCGAACCTGCCGAACCCGACGTCCACCAGATACGGCGCGTCCAGCTGCACCCGCAGCGCCATGTGATCCAACGGCACCCCGAACCGCTCACCCGTCCACACCCGGCACGAGTGCAACGTCACCTCGTACCCGAGCGACGCCAGCAACGCCGCGAACGCGCCATTGAGCTCGTAGCAGAACCCACCGCGCCGCCGATCGACGACCTTCGCGACGAGCGCGGCGGACTCCAGCACGATCTCTTCCCCGAGGTGCACGCTCAGGTTCTCGAACGGCACCGCCATCAGGTGCGCCCGCTGCAACACCCGCAGCGCGGCCAGGTCGGCGACGGCGGGCCGTGCCACGCCGATCCGCTCCAGGTAGGAGTCCATCGCGCCAGCCTACGTCGCCGTCACGCGACCCTGATCCGCCACAGCGCGAGCGCAGCGAGCAGGAGGGCCGCTGTCACGTACAGCAGCGACTCCAGCCACTGGAAGCGCCAGTAGCGTTCACCAGGGTGATAGGCGACCTCGACATGCAGGTCCAGAGCGGCGAGGCACTGCGCCATGACGTCGAACTGCCCCGACAGGCAGCCGTTGTACCGATCGAGCCCGACCACCTTGCCGTCCGCGGTCAGCAGCCGGCTGTTCGACACGATCCAGGTGTTCGGCGCGCTGAGCCCCTCGACGTCCGCGTCCTGACCGAGGAAGCTCAGGTTCCGGATGACCTCCGCGGACATGACCTGCGACCCGTGCACCGGTGCCGCGAGGTGCGGCCGTGCCACGATCGGCATCGCGATCTGCACCGCCGCGAACAGCAGCGCCGTCAACGCCATCGCCGGCACCGTGCGCCGCAACAACAGCCCGCACAGCGCACCCAGCACCACGCCGCAGCACGTGTACGCGACCGGCACCAGGTTACGCGTGCCGAACATGACCGCGTCGAACCGATCCGCGGCGACCGCGTCGTAGGGACTCGCCGCCCACGTCAACAGCAGACTGAACGCCCCGGTCACCGCCGCTGCCGCGACGCACACCACGCCCAAGCGGACGACCAGCCAACGGCGACGGGTCACACTCTGGTTCCAGACGAGCCGGTGCGTGCCCGACTCCAGCTCCCGGGCGACGAGCGGCGCGCCCCAGAACATGCCGAGCAGCGCAGGCGTCACGACCAGCAACGCGGCCAGAAGATTCAACCGCCCCTCGAACCGCGACTGAAACTCCCGCAACGCCGATCCACACGCATCCCCGCACGCCGCGACCGCGTCGTGGTGCCCGTCTCGGATCTGCACCCCGAGCACGATCAGGTACACGGCGAGCACTGCGACCGCACCCCCCGTCACCAGCAGCTGCGCACGGAGCTGCCGCCACGCGAGCCACGTCATCGCGCACCGCCCTGCGGATCGGTGAGATGGAGCTGCCGCCCTACATGCCACGTCAGTGGCGCACCGCCCTGCGGATCGGTGAGACGGAGCTGCCGCCATGCGAGCCACGTCATCGCGCACCGTCCTGCAGATAGGCGAGCACGAGCTCCTCCAGCCGCACAGGCCCAGCGGCCGACGCTCCCTCCGGTCGCGCGCCGTGGAGACCGTCACCGGCGGGCAGCGGTCCACGCACGACCGCGCCATGCACCACGTCAGCGCCCAGCGGTGGAGCCGGCGCCCTGTGGTGAGCGTCCAAGAGCTCAGTGACGTCGCCCGCCAGCTGCACCCTGCCGCCCGCGAGGACGATCAGGTGGTCGCAGACCCGCTCGACGTCCGACAGCAGGTGCGACGACAAGATCGCGGTCGCACCGAGCTCGGTCACCGACTCGATCAGCGTGCGCAGGAACCCCTCCCTCGCGAGCGGGTCGAGTGCTGCGACGGGCTCGTCGAGAATGAGCAGCTCAGGCCGCTTCGCGGCCGCGACGGTCAACGCCAGTTGGGCCCGCTGCCCGCCGGACAACCGGCCGGCGCGTTGCTTCTCGTCGAGGCCGAGCGCCGCCACGCGCCGCTGCGCGAACGCGGCGTCCCAGCCCGGGTTGAGGCGCGCCCCGAGGCGCAGGTGGTCGGCGACGGTCAAGGTCGCATAGACAGGCGTGTCCTGGGCGACGAACCCGACCCGGTCCAGCCGCGCCCCGGGCCGCGCCCCGAGCACCTGGACGGTCCCCGACGTCGGCGCGATCAGCCCGCACGCGAGCTGCAGCAGCGTCGACTTGCCGGCGCCGTTGGGCCCGACGAGCCCGACGATCCGCCCGGGCGGCACCCGCAGCGTGCACTCGGCGAGGGCGGTCCGTCGCCCGTAACGTCTCGTGAGGCCCTCGGTCTCCAGGGCCGGCGGTGGTGCTGAAGTGAACATGCGCCAATCGTCGTCACGTCGCGGCGGCGGCACATCAGTCCGAGGAAGGGTCCGCAGAACCCTACTTTTGACCGGTACGGCCCGTCCGTGACACTCCTAGGCTGGTGCCGTGAAGCTCGCGGGGAACATCGGTCTCGCCGCCGCGCTCGCCATCGTGGTGACGGGCACGGCGGTTGCCATCGCGGCCAGTTGGGGTGGCGCATACTTCCTGCCAGGCGCGCTCGCCGGCACGCTGGCCGGCGTCGCTGCGCTGCTGCGGCACCGTGGCAGGTTGCGAGCGGCGGTGGCCGGCCTGACGGTCGCGGTGGTGGCCGTGTCGGCCGCGCTGATCGCGGGGCTGCCCGCGGAGCCAGGGCCCGCCGTGTCCTTGGCGCTCGCGGTGCTGGTGGGCTCCGTGACCCGCGTCGAGCCGTTGCGGGCCGCTGCCTGGATCGCCGCGGCGAGTCTCGCCGTCATCGCCGTGGGCGCGTTCGCCCACCCCGGCGAGTCCGGCGCGTTCGCAGTGACCATGTTCGGCGCGCTCGCGTGGGCCGCCGGCCTGCTCATCGGGGTCGGGCTGCGACTGCTCGACGCGCGTCGGCTCGCGGCCGTGGAGGCGGTCCGCCGCGACGAACGGCTCACCATCGCCAGGGAGCTGCACGACGTCGTCGCCCACTACGTCACGGGCATCGTCGTGCAGGCGCAGGCGGCGCAGTTGGTGGCCCGACGGGACCCGGTGAAGGCGGGAAAGACGTTCGCCGACATCGAGGCCGCCGGCGCCGAGGCGCTCGCCGCGGTCCGCCGGGTGGTCGGGGTGCTCCGCGACGACGCGGGCGACGGAGCGGACGGCTGGGACGTTTCGGTGGGGCAGGAGCGGATCGCCGACCTCGTCTGGCGGTTCGAGCGGATCGGTCCACCGGTCCACCTCGAGCTGCCGGCGGACGAGGATCGGTGGCCGGTGGAGGTGGCCGGTGCGGTCCACCGGGTCGTGCAGGAATCACTGACCAACGTGGCCCGTCACGCCGCCCACGCGCGCTCGGTCACCGTCGTGCTGTCCGAGTCAGAGGGGACGGTGATGGTCCGCGTCGCCGACGACGGTGAGGGCGCCCCACCACCGGCCCACAGTGGATACGGAATCGTCGGCATGCGTGAGCGGGTCGAGGCCCTCGGCGGCACGCTCTCCGCGGGTCCTGCTCCCGGCGGGGGATGGCAGGTGCAGGGCACCCTACCGCTGCCCGGCCACGCGGTGGCATTGCTGCACAGGCCGTCGTCCGCGCCATCGTCAGGGCCACTGTCGTCTGGAGCGTCGTCCTCGCCATCGTCGGGGTCGGCGTCGTCTGGGAGGTCGTCCGCGTCGCCGCCAGGGTCGCCGTCGTCTGGACCGCCGTCCGTGTCACCGCCGGAGTCGGCGCCGTCTGGGGCGTCGTCTGCGTCGCCGCCGGGCGCGCCGGCCGATGGGTCGTCAGGGTCGTCTGGGCGGTCTGTTGAGTCGTCAGGTGTTGTGCCGCCAGGGTCGTTGGGTGAGTCGATGTCCGTGCCGTCGGCTGGGTCGTCCGACGAGTTGTCGGCAGGGCTATCGGCCGGGTCGGAGTCCGGGTTGTCCGCTGGAAGCACGGCTGAGGTGCCGCCAGGTGAGTCGGCGGAGGGGTTGCGTTCAGGGGCGTTGGGCGAATGGCCGGGTCGGTCATTGCCGGGTTCGTTGCCAGGGTCACGATGACGATTCGGGTGTTGATCGCTGATGATCAGGCGCTGATCCGTAGCGGCCTGCGGCTTATTCTTGAGGACCAGCCGGATATCGAAGTCATTGCGGAAGCCGCCGATGGGCTCACCGCGATTGACGTGGCTCGTCGGTTGCGGCCTGATGTGTCGCTTGTGGACGTTCGGATGCCTGGTGCCGATGGCGTGGAGGTGACCAGGGCGCTTGCCGGGCCGGGTGTCGCGGACCCGTTGCGGGTCATTGTGGTGACCACGTTCGACATCGACGAGTACGTATACGGGGCGTTGCGTGGTGGGGCTACCGGGTTCTTGCTGAAGGATGCAGGGCCGGCGCTGCTCGTTGAGGCGGTTCGGGCCGCGCATGCCGGTGATGCGCTCATCTCGCCGTCGGTGACGGTGCGGCTATTGCGGCGGATGGCGGTGCCGGTGGCAACGGGCAGCGCGAAGCCGTTGACGGACCGGGAGACGGATGTGGTGCGGTCGATCGCTCGGGGACGCACGAATCTGGAGGTCGCCAGTGAGCTGTTCATTTCGCTGAGCACCGTCAAGGGTCACGTGTCGGGCATTCAGACCAAGTTGGGGCTGCGTAACCGGGTCGAGATTGCCGCTTGGGCGTGGGAGAACGGCGTCGTCACCGGTCCCGGAGGAGGTCGAGAGGTCGGCGGTGGCTGATCGGCAGGCGGGGCAGTGTGCACCGCGACGGGCGGTGACGGGCTGGCAGGCGGCGGGCGTCCCGAGGGTGGTGATGGGGCGGCGGTGGGTCCGTTGGATGTGGGCGTGGGCGGGCGGCTCAGTGGTGATGGTGGCGGATCGGTGGGTGGGGCGGCTCAGTGGTGATGGTGGCGGGTCGGCGGGTGGGGCGGCTCAGGCGTGACGATGGCGGATCGGCGGGTGGGGCGGCCCAGTGGTGACGGTGGCGGATCGGCGGGCGGCGCGGGGGTGGCGTGCGTGTGCAAGGGCGGTGGCGGACCAGTAGGCAGGGGGCGTGGGCGTCGAGGGGGACGTGGTCAGAGGTCGGCGATGACGAGGCGGTAGCCGCCGTCGAAGTCGGGTTGTGACAGGAGGTGGTGGTAGCGGGTGTGCCAGGTGCCGGAGGTGAGGTCGGCGGCGAGGCGGTTGAGGCCCGGTTGCAAGGTGGCGGGGTCGAGCTGGGACAGCATGGACATGCCGGCGCGGACGAGGGGGTTCAGGTAGGCGTCGGGGCGGCGCCAGAAGGCCACGCCGAAGCCGTCGGCGCAGTCGTGGGGGACGTGGACCGGTTCGATGCGGGCGCCGCCGAGGAGGTCGGCGAGGTGCGCGGGTGGGACGGCGCGGGTGTCGTCGAGGGCGGCGGCTTCGGGCAGGTAGTCCTTGACGAGCCAGAACTCGCGGGTCACGGACTGGTCCCAGGTGAGGATGACGACGCGGTGGCGGGCGGTGCGGCGCAGCTCGGCGAGGCCGACGGTGAGGTCGGTCCAGTGGTGCACGGTGAGCACGGCCATGACGGCGTCGACGGCGTTGTCGGCGATGGGGAGCGCCTCCGCGCGGGCCCGGACGACGGGGGCGGAGCAGGATGGGCGTTGGTCGATCATGACCTGGCTGGGTTCCACGGCGAGGACGGTCTGCGGCGGCTCGTAGGCGCCGGTGCCAGCGCCCACGTTCAGCACCGACTGGGCGTCGCCGAGGGCGGCGGCGATGCGGGCGCCGATGCGGGGGTCGGGGCGGCGGGTCGCGGTGTACGTGGTGCCGATGCTGTCGTAGACCGTCATCTCCGCAGTATGCAAGACGTGCGGAGTGGCCGACTGCCGGCGAAGTGCGGCGGGACGTCAGGAACGGGCGTCGGTAGGATCGGCTGCCGTGTCGACGGTGCGGCGGGCTGAGGTGCTCATCGCGCTGACGGCGGTGCGGGACGTCGAGGGGTTCGAGCTGGAGCTTGCCGCTCGTACGCTCGCGGCGGGGTGGGGTGGTGACGTCCGGCAGTTGCTGGAGGCGACCGCAGGCGTCATGGCGTTGCGGGGAGGTGCGGACGACACCGATCCGGTCCTGCTCGCGGGGCGGTATCCGCAGCTCGGGTACCTGCTCGCGGTCGAGCGGGCACTGGCGGAGCGGGGCGTTGGTGTGCTGAGCCGGGAGTTGGAGCGGCCGCCGCTCGATCTGCGTGGGCGGCTGGTGGTCGATCTGGCCAGGGCGGTCGGGGCGCACCCGAGGGCACGCGGGTTCGCTGTCGAGTGGAGTAGCGGGTGCGGATGGTCGACGGTGATCGACACGCTGCCCCAGGAAGACCAGGAAGACCAGGAAGACCAAGAAGACCAGGAAAGCCAGGAAGACCGGCGAACAGTGCACTGGTTCGACGGGGTGCTGCCCGAGCCGGCAAGCGTGGCGGACGGGATCGTCCGGCACCTTGACGGGGACCTGGCGGTGCCGGGGCGGAAGGCTTGGCGGTACAGCGGACGGCAGCTGCTCGACGGGCTCGGTGCGTATCCGGTGACGGCAGGGGCCGACGGGGTGCCGACCGTGTGCAGCAGCGATGCCGAATGGCGGCTGGAGCACTTCCAGCGGCGGTTGCTCTGGTACGAGCCGCCGCCCCTCCCACGCGTCGGCGACGAGCTAAACCTCCCGGGGGTGCCGGGCGAGCGGCGGACCGTGGTGGCGGTGCTGCCGCAGCGGGCCGGCGACGAGGACCTCTACTGGGTGCGGCTCGCGGGGCACGACTTCCCGATCAGCTGGGACGCCGTCTGGCGGCATCTGACTGATTGAAGTTGCACCCGTACTGAGCGTTAGCGGCGTCGTGGGTTGGAAAGGGGTACATGAGACAACGCCGCCAACATTGGAGGTCAATGCCATGCGTGCCGCACTCATCCGGCTCTGTGCCCTGCCCGCCGCCGTCGCGCTCGCCGCCACCGGGGCCGCGGCCCCGGCGTCCGCCGCAGGGGGACGGGTCTCCGCGCAGGACCGGGCGTTCGTCGCGGCGGCCGGGCACGGGGGCGCGTTCGAGGTCGCCGCCGGCCGGATGGCCGCGCAGCAGGCGCACGACAAGGGGGTGCGCGCCTTCGGCAACCGGATGGTCGCGGACCATACGAAGGCGGGCGCGGAGCTGACCGCGCTGGGGAAGGAGCTGGGCCTGGAGGTGCCGGACACGCCGAGCGAGGAGCAGGACGCGATCCTGACGCTGTTCGGGACCACGACCGGGCCGGTGTTCGACTGCTCGTACGCGCCGGTCGAGTACTTCGACCACGTGGCGGCGATCGGGGCGTTCGAGAAGGAGGCGGATCAGGGGCGCAACGCGAAGCTGAAGACGTTCGCGCGGAAGGCGCTGCCGCTGCTGCGCGAGCACCAGACGATGATCGCCGACACGCTCACCGACGTCCGGTGTACCGCGCCCGTGCCGCTCCCGACACCCATCCCGATCCCCGGCGACTGAGGCCCGAACCAGAAGGGCGACTGAGGCCCGGACCAGAGGGCGACTACAGCCCGGATCAGAGGGTGACTGAGGCCCAGATCAGAGCGCGACTGCGGCGCGGATCGAAAGGCGACTGCGGCGCGGATCAGAAGGTGACTGAGGCGCGGATCAGAGGCTGAAGTAGGCGCCCGGGGAGACGCCGAACGCCTGCCGGAACGCGGCGATGAACGCGCTCGGTGAGCGGTAGCCGACCCGTCGCGCCACCACCGCGACCGGCGTGCCGGTGGCGAGCAGGGACAGGGCCGCGCGGAGCCGGACGTTGGTGCGCCAGCGGCCGAAGCTCATCCCCGTGCCGTCGGTGAACAGCCGCGCCAGGGTCCGGGCGCTCGCGCCGGCGTGCCGGGCCCAGCCGTCGAGGTCGCGCCCGTCGGAAGGGCGGGCGACGACCGCCTCGGCGACCAGGAGCGCCCGCGGATCGGCGGGCATCGGCACGTCGATCGTCGCGACCCCGGCCGGCTGCAGGAGATCCAGCAGCACCGCCTCGGCCCGCCGCCGCGCGGCCTCAGAGAACCGCACGGGCCCAGCGAACGCGGGATCCGAAGCCAAAGCCGAAGCGGCAGAGGAAGCCGAAGCGGCAGCGGGAAGCGGCGGGAACGTCGCGAGGTGCGCGGCCAGCTCCCGCAGCAACGGCGTGACCACGACGACGGTCGGGGTGTGGAAGCCGCGCGGGGCCCGGTCCACATAGACGGCCCGGGCCACCGCCGGCCCGCCTTCCAGGGCGTGCGGCGTGCCCGCCGGGATCCACAGCGCCCGCGTCGCCGGCAGCACCCAGACCCCGCCGGGCGCGGTGACGCTGACGACCCCCTTCGCCGCCCACGTCAGCTGGTGCGTGGCGTGGCGGTGCACGGGGAACCTGGTGCCGGCCGCGAGCTGGAAGTCCCGCGCGACGATCACCGGATGGCCGGAACTCGACATCGGTTGGCAGTGTAGCGGCGGGCGGCCATCGTACCGTCGCAACCATGAACGGCATCCACAACGTCCTGTGCCGCTCCGCCCGCTGGGGCAGGACCGTCGAGCGCCGACTGCTGCCGTGGGCCCTCAACGGCGTTCCCCTGCGCGGTCGGGTGCTGGAGATCGGGCCGGGGTTCGGCGCGACGACCCGCGTCCTGGCGCGCGCCTGCACGGACCTGACCGCGGTGGAGATCGACCCGCGGCACGTGGCGCGGCTGCGGGCGACGTTCGGCAACGTCGTGCGGGGCGACGGGACGGACCTGCCGTTCCCGGACGGCAGCTTCGACACCGTGGTGTGCTTCACGATGCTGCACCACGTGCCGTCGCGCGAGCTGCAGGACCGGCTGTTCGCCGAGGCGTGCCGGGTGCTGACGGCGGGCGGCGTGTTCGCCGGCAGCGACAGCCTCGTGAGCCGTCGCTTCCGGCTGCTGCACCTCGGCGACGTCATGGTGCCCGTCGACCCCGCGACCCTCCCGGAAAGGCTGCGCCGGGCCGGTTTTCCCGACCCGGCCGTCAGCACCGGCGGCCCCTCCCTGCGATTCCGTGCCGCGAAGCACCCATGAATCCAACAGTCAGAGGCGTTGCCACAGGGCCGGCACGTTCGGGGGCTCCCAGCCGGGCTGCGCGGTGTGCCCCTGCAGGCAGCGGTACGCCACCCCGGCGTAGGTGACCTGGGCGCCGGCGACGTACGCCTGACCGGCGGCCCACGTCCCGCCGGGGGTCGACGGAGGCGTGGTGGGAGGCGTGGTCGGCGGGGTGGTCGGCGGCACGCCCGGCACGTCGAGCACGAAGTCGAACGTCGCCTCCCGGCCGCCGCTGACGGACCGGACGGTCATCAGCAGCCGCGGGTCGTAGAGGCTGTCGGTTGAGTTGCGCGGCTCGCCCGGGAAGTACAGCTGCGTGGTGAGGATCGGCTGGCCGGGCGCCTGCACCTTCACGTGGATGTGCCGCGTCCGCCCCGGGTAGAGCCCCGGCACGATCGTGGTGAGGCTGAACGCCCCCTGCCCGTTGGTGTACTGGTGCCCGCGCAGCCGGTATCCCGCGTTGTCGTACGCGCCGGCGCTGTCCGCCTGCCAGAAATCCAACAGCGCGTTGGCGACGGGGCTGCACGAGGTACCGAAGACGTAACCGGACACCGTGAGCCGGGTGCCGGGCAGTCCGGCCGCGATCGCGGTCCGCTGCGGCGAGTTGGGCTTGAAGTAGGGGCCTTCCATCTGCGGCGGCGTCTCGTCGTCGCCGTCGTCGCACATCGGCGTCGGTGCCAGGCTCACCTGGTCGGTGTCCCGGGCGAGCGCGGGCACCCCCGCGAGCAGGATCGGCACCGGCGCGGCGACGAGCGCGGCGCGCAGCAGCTGCTTGCGGGTCAGAGCGGGTCCGCCAGGACGGTTCTCGTCCAGGGCGGCGTCGTCGTCGTGCTGGCCTGTCATTGCCGGCTCCTCGGTTCGCTGGTCGGCCCGCTCGTAACGGGCCCGACCGCGACACTAGGCAAGGCGATCGTCACTGGTCGATGGACGTAACACCGCGATCATGGTGCATTTGCGACGGCACGCATTCTGTAAAGAATTCACCTGACCGGACACCTCTGAACGCCTGTTTCAGGAAAGCTGTCGGATTGAAACTGACAAATCAACCGATTGGCAAGAGCTTCGATCGGCGTGATTGACAAAACGACGGCAATCGAGCACGCTCCAACACATTCCACCAAACCCGCGCATCCGGGTGGTGGGGCACCGCCCGCCAGCGGTGAGCGTCCCGATCGAAGGAGATCCGCCATGGCCTTCGCGGCCCGAAGACTCCGTCCCCTCGCCATCGTGGCCGCGGCCTCGCTCGCCGCGACCCTCACCTACGTCGTGGCCGCACCGCCGGCGAGTGCGGCCACGACCACCATCAACGTCAACGGCGGCATCGTCGGCCGCACGTTCGACGGCGTCGGCGCCATCAGCGGTGGCGGCGGCAACTCCCGCCTGCTCATCGACTACCCGGAGCCGCAACGCAGCCAGATCCTCGACTACCTGTTCAAGCCGAACTACGGCGCCCAGGTGCAGCTGCTCAAGCTGGAGATCGGCGGCGACGCCAACTCCACCGACGGCGCCGAACCGAGCCACCAGCACGTCCGCGGCGACGTGAACTGCAACGCCGGCTACGAGTTCTGGCTCGGCGAGCAGGCCGTCGCCAGAAACCCGAACATCAAGCTCGTCGCGCTGCCGTGGGCGGCGCCGGGCTGGATCGGCGGCGGCAACTTCTGGTCCCAGGACATGATCGACTACGACATCTCGTGGTTGAACTGCGCCAAGGGCCACGGACTGGCCATCAATTACATCGGTGGTTGGAATGAGCGCGGGCACGACAGCGGCTGGTACAAGAATCTCCGCACCGCGCTGAACGGCGCCGGCTACCAAGGCGTGCAGATCGTCGGCGACGACAGCGGCTGGGGCATGGCCGACGAGTTCGGCGACGCCGCGCTGAAGAACGCCGTCGGCGTGCTCGGCAACCACTACGTGTGCGGCTACCTGTCCCAGGCGGACTCGTGCAGCACGACGGCCAACGCCCGATCGAGCGGCAAACCGTTGTGGGCCAGCGAGTTCGGCTCGCAGGACGACAACGACGGCGTCGTGCCCTACATCCGCACCGTCAACCGCGGCTACCTCGACGCCGAGATCTCCGGCTACATGAACTGGCCGCTGATCGCCGCCATCACCCCGAACCTGCCCTACGCGACGGTCGGCCTCATGGACGCCGGGTCGCCGTGGTCCGGCGCGTACCGCGTGGGCAGGAACCTGTGGGCGAACGCGCACTACGGCCAGTTCACCGCGCCGGGCTGGAAGTACCTCAACAGCTCCGCCAGCGGCTACCTCGGCGGCAACCGGGCCAACGGCAGCTACGTGTCGCTGAAGTCGCCGAACAACAGCGACTACTCCACCATCTACGAGACCAGCGGAACGACGTCGACGCAGACCGTCAACGTGACCGTGTCCGGCGGGCTGAGCACCGGCACGGTGCGGGTGTGGTCGACCGACATGGGCTCGTCGAACCCGGCGTCGTGGTTCGTCCGGCAGGCCGACATCAACCCGGTCAACGGCTCGTACAGCCTCACCATGCAACCGAACCGGATCTACACCCTGACGACCACGTCCGGGCAGGGCAAGGGCACCGCGACCAGCCCGGCGACCGGCGGGTTGAACCTGCCCTACAGCGACAACTTCGACGGCTACGGCACGCGGAAGTCGCCGCGGTACTTCGAGGACATGCAGGGCTCGTTCGAGACCCGCGCGTGCGCCGCGGGGCGCGCCGGCACATGCCTGCAGCAGGTCGCGCCGACCCGGCCGATCAACTGGCAGGACGACAGCGACGCGTTCACCCTCGCCGGCGACCCGTCCTGGTCCAACTACACGGTCAGCCTGGACGTGAACCTGCAACAGGCCGGCACCGTCACGCTGCTCGGCCGGGCCGGCGTGCAGAAGCGGCCGCAGCGCAACCAGTCCGCGTACCAGCTGCGGATCGGCGACACGGGTGCCTGGTCGATCGCGAAGAACTCCACCGGCGGCGTCCTGACCACCCTCGCGTCCGGCACCCGCGCCGCGCTGGGCCTCAACACCTGGCACAACCTGAAGCTCGGCTTCAGCGGCAACCAGATCACCGCCACCGCCGACGGCGCCACGCTCGGCACCGTCACCGACCGGTCGTTCGTGTCCGGACAGGTCGGCGTCGGGGTCGTCGGCTACCAGACCGACCAGTTCGACAACCTGAGCGTCACCCGCAACGCCGACGGCAACCTCGGCGGCGTCCTCAAGGGACAGGAGTCCGGCCTCTGCGTCGACGTCCCGGGCGCCGGCACCACCAACGGCACCGCCGTCAACCTGTGGAACTGCAACGGCGGCGCCAACCAGAGCTGGAGCCTGACGCCGTCGCGGCAGCTGCAGGTGTACGGCACCAAGTGCCTCGACGTGAACGGCGGCGGGACCGCGGACGGGACCGTCGTGCAGATCTACGACTGCAACGGCTCCGGCGCGCAGCAGTGGACGGTGAACGCGGACGGCAGCGTCGTCAACACCGGCTCCGGCAAGTGCCTGGACGCGACCGGTCACGGCACCACCAACGGCACCGGGCTCGTCATCTGGGGCTGCAACGGCGGCGCCAACCAGCGGTGGGCGCGCGCCGACGGCGACGGCGTCCTGCGCGGCACGGAGTCCGGCAAGTGCGTCGACGTGCCCGGCATCAGCCAGGCCAACGGCACGCGGCCGGCGCTGTGGGACTGCAACGGCGGCACCAACCAGGCGTGGACGTCGACGACCACCAACGCGTTGAAGGTCTACGACACGAAGTGCCTGGAGGCCGCCGGCGGCGGGACCGCCGACAGCACCCCCGTGCAGATCTACGACTGCAACGGCACCGCCGGCCAGCAGTGGCAGGTCCGCGGCGACGGCGCGGTCATCAACGTGGGCTCCGGCAAGTGCCTCGACGTCGTCGGCCACGGCACCGCCAACAACACCCAGCTCGTCATCTGGCCCTGCAACGGCGCCGCCAACCAGAAGTTCACCCGTTCATGAGGAGGACCGCCATGCTCCGCAAGCGCATCACCATCGGGCTCTCGCTCGTCCTCGCCGGCGCCATGACGCTGGTGGCACCGGCCGCCGCACACGCGGAATCCAACGGCGGCGTGCGGGTCATGCCGCTCGGCGACTCGATCACCGACGGCGCCAACGTCCCCGGCGGATACCGGATCGGCCTGTGGCAGCGGCTCGCGAACGCGGGCGTCGCCACGGACTTCGTCGGCTCCGGCTTCAACGGCCCCGCGTCGCTCGGCGACCACGACCACGAGGGCCACTCCGGCTGGCGCATCGACCAGCTCGACGCCGACATCACCGGCTGGATCCAGGCCGCGAGCCCGCGCACGGTCCTGCTGCACATCGGCACCAACGACATCGGCCAGAACTACGACGTGCCGAACGCGCCGGCCCGCCTGTCGGCGCTCATCGACAAGATCCGGCTGAACGCGCCGCAGGCGCACATCTTCGTCGCCCAGATCACGCCGCTGGCCAACACCGCCAACGAGGCGAAGGTGAACACCTTCAACGCCGCGATCCCCGGGATCGTGGCGCAGAAGGGCCCGCTGACGCACGTCGTCGACATGCACACCGGGTTCACGGTCGCCGGCGACATCGCCGACGGCATCCACCCCAACGCCGCCGGCTACGACAAGATGGCCGCGCGCTGGTTCGCGGCGCTGCAGGCGGCGTCCGGCAGCCTCGGCACGTTGACGTCCCCGCCGGTCGGCGGCGCCGCGCTGCTGTCCAACCCGCAGGCGAAGCGCTGCCTCGACGTGACCGGCGGCGACACCGCGGCCGGCACCCAGACCCTGATCTGGGACTGCCACGGCGCCGCCAACCAGCGCTGGACCCGCACCAGTTCCGGGGAGCTGCGGGTGTACGGCGACCGCTGCCTCGACGTGAACGCCAACGGCACGGCCAACGGGACCAGGATCACGATCTGGACCTGCAACGGCGGCGCGAACCAGCGCTTCACGTTCACCGCCGGCGGCACCATCGTCGGGGTGGGGTCCGGCAAGTGCGTCGACGTGAACGGCGGCGGCACCGCCAACGGCACCCTTGTGCAGCTGTGGGAGTGCAACGGCAGCGCCGCGCAGGTGTGGTCGGCCCGCTGAGCACCAAGCGCAACGGCCCGCCCGACGAGGGCGGGCCGTTGCGCTCAGAGAACCATCAGGCGCCGAGCGCGACGTGGAAGAGCTTCTCGTTGCTGTTGTTCGGGATGCTGTCCTTGTCGCCGGTGGTGCTGGTGGTCAGCCACAGGCCGCCGTCCGGCGCCGGTTCGACGGTGCGGAGCCGGCCGTACGTGCCGTTGAAGTACGCCTGCACGTTCGTCAGCGAGGTGCCGCTGATGACCGCCCGGTACATGCGGGTGCCGCGCTCGCAGGCGATGTACAGCACGTCCCGGACGATCGCGATGCCGGAGCAGGAGCCCTCCGCCGTCGGGTACGTGCGCTTCGGCGCGATGTACCCGGCGGTGCCGCACGTGCCGCTGGTGCCCTCGCACGCCGGCCAGCCGTAGTTGCCGCCCTTCTGGATGAGGTTGGTCTCGTCCATGATCGCGTTGCCGAACTCCTGCTCCCACAGCCGGCCCTGCGAGTCGAACGCGAGCCCCTGGGGGTTGCGGTGCCCGTAGCTCCAGACGTAGTTGCCGAACGGGTTGTCCGACGGCACGGTGCCGTCCGGGTTGAGCCGCAGCACCTTGCCGTTGAGGCTGTTGAGGTTCTGCGCGTTGTCGCCGTTCTGCGCGTCGCCGGTGCTGGCGTAGAGCTTGCCGTCGGGGCCGAACCGCAGCCGGCCGCCGTCGTGGAACTTGTTGCGCAGGATGCCGCTGAGCAGGATCTGCTCGCTGCCGGTGTTCAGGGTGCCGTTCTCGTACCTGATCCGCACGATCCGGTTGTCCGACGGCGACGTGTGCATGATGTACAGCCAGTGGTCGCCGGCGTAGTTCGCCGAGATCGCGAGCCCGAGCAGGCCGCCCTCGCCATCGGTGTTCTGCACGTTGGGCACGGTGCCGATGCTGCTCTTCGCGCCGGTGGTGGGGTTGAGGTGGACGATGTCGTGCGCGTCGCGCCGGGTGTAGAGGATCGTGCCGTCCGGGAGGGTGACCAGCCCCCACGGGATGTCGGTGTCGGTGCCGATCTGCGTGACGGCGCAGACCGAGCTGCCGCACGCCGCGCCCGTGGTGACGGTGGCGGTGTTGCTGCGCGGCGACACGTTGCCCTGCGCGTCGCGGGCGACGACCTGGTAGGCGTAGGCCCGGTTGGCGGCCAGGGCGCTGTCGATGAACGTGGTGGCGGGGGTGGTGGTGCCGGTCCCCGTGATCGTGCCGACCTTCGCGTTGTCGCGGTAGATGTCGTACGCGCGGACCTGGATGTTGTCGGTGGCGGCGGTCCACCGCAGGGTCACCGTCGTGCCGGAGGCGGACCCGGTGAGCCCGGTCGGCGCGGTCGGCGGCGTGGTGTCGGCCTGGCACTGCGGCGGCGTGATCGGCACCGTGGTGCTGGCCTGCGAGACGTTGCCGGCGGCGTCGCGGGCGTTGACGTACAGGCCCCAGGTGACCCCGGGCACGACGGTGAGGTCGGTGGACAGCGTGGTCACCGACTTCATCAGCTGGCCGTCGTGGAAGACGTCGTAGAACGCGACGCCCACGTTGTCGGTGGACGCGTTCCAGGAGAACGTGACGGCGTCGCAGACGAGGTTGCTGACCCGGGGGTTGCCGGGCACCGTCGGCGGCTGCGAGTCACCGGCCGCCGTCGTCCACCGCTGGTTGCTCTGCCCGTTGCAGGTCCACAGGGCGACCGGGGTGCTGTTGGCGGTGGCGGCGCCGGTCACGTCGAGGCACAGGCCCGACTCGACGCCGGTGATGGTGCCGTTGGTGTTGATCCGCCACTTCTGGTTGGCGCCGCCGTTGCAGGTGTAGATCTGCGCGGTCGCCGGGGCGGTGGTGTCGTGCCCGGCGACGTCCAGGCACTTGGGGGAGTCGTACACCCGCAGCTCCCCGGCGGCCGTGAAGGTCCACGCCTGGTTCGCCTGGCCGTTGCAGTCGTAGATGTTGACCAGGGCCTTGTCCGCCTGCGACTGGCCGACGACGTCGAGGCAGCGGCCGGAGGCGGCGCTGACGACGGTCGAGCCGGTCGCCGCCTCGGCCGGTGCCCTGACCGCGACGGTGACGACGGTGATCACGCCCGCGGCGGCGATCCCCGCCGCCAGCAGCCGTTTCGAGATGCGCATCATGCCTCCAATGCATTGATCAGTGCAAAGTGCGACAACTCCCATCGAAGAGCAAAAATAGGCGCGTGGCAACGTTGTCAGCGCGGCCCGGAGGAGCAATTAAGACGTATTTCAGGCCCCCCTCAAGTGGGCCTTCCGTGGACCCGGACGGCCGACGGCCGATACCGTCGACAGCATGGCCACCTACTCGGGACCCGCGACACTGATCCTCACCACCGGGGCGCGGGTCGCCGGCATGGCGTCGCTGAACACCAACAACCGCGGTGCGCCCGGCGGCTGGAGCGGCACGTTCCGCCCCAACGAGGTCAGCACGGAGGTGCGCGACGCGACCGGCGGGCAGATCGAGCTGCCGTACGAGCAGGTCGGCACGGTCGCCGTCACCGGCGTTCGGCGCCTCCTGGCGACCCAGGTGCTGATGTCGCTGACCGGCAGCGGCCCCGCCCCGTTCTGATCGAAAGCGGACACGCGATCTAGACGAGGCCGCCCATCAGGTCGTTGAACCGGGTGGTGAACCCGACCTCGTCGGGGCGCTGCGCGTCGCGGCGCTCCGCCGCCCGCCGCACGAGGATCTCGACCTCGTCGGTGGCGAGGACCGCCATGGTCTCGTCCAGGTAGTCCCGCAGCGGCATCGCCCGGGGGTCGGTCAGGTTCACGTCCATGAGGTGGGTCTGCGTGTAGGGCGGCGCGATCTCCAGCACCGACACCGAGGTGTCGCGCAGGCGGTACCGCAACGACAGCGTCGAGCCGCACCCACCGCATGCCGGGGTTCGCGGCGGCGGCCTCCTCCAGGGCGGCGACGCGCCGGCCGGCGACGATGACCGTGTTGCCGCGCCGGTGCAGCTCCTCCGCGAGCCCGCGGCCGATGCCGCTGCCGCCGCCGGTGATGAGGACGGTGTTGCCCGTGAGCTTCATGCGACTCCGTTCGCGTGCTTTCGCACGTACGCCTCGAAGGTGGTGGGCGGGCGGCCGAGCAGCCAGGTGAGCACGTTGGGGTTGCCGACGAAGTCGTGGCTGCTGTAGCGCTCGGTGATGGAGCGCAGCACCCGCAGCTGGTGGGTCACCTCGCGCGGGTCCGCGTCGCCGACCCACGCCTTCAGGTAGGTGTCGGCGTCGATCCGGCGCACCTCGACGGGCCGGCCGAGCACCCGGGAGATGATCTCGCCGAGCTCGTGCGCGGTGTACCGGCCGGGCCCGGCCAGCTCGTAGGTGGCGCCGTAGTGCCGCTCACCGTCGGCGAGGACGGTGCGCGCCACGTCGGTGACGTCGTCGAGGTCCACCATCGACTGGCGGCGCTCCAGGGACCACGACAGCTCGAACACGCCGCGGGAGAAGACCGGCTCGAGCTTCAGCGGCAGCATGTAGTTGGCCGGCTGGAGGATGGTGAACTCCAGCCCCGAGGACAGCAGGTGCTCCTCGACGTCGCGCTTGATCTCGTGCTGGACGAGGTCGGTGGTGATGGCGTGCAGCACCGAGCTGAAGACGAAGTGCCGCACGCCGGCGGCGCGGGCCGCGTCGACGACGGTGCGGCCCATCTCGCGCTCGCGCGGGTGCAGGGTCGGGCCGATGTGGTAGACCTGCTGCGCGCCGTGCACGGCCCGGGCCGCGACGGCCGGGTCGCTGACGTCGCCGACGACCACGTCCGGCACGCCCGTCTGGTGCAGCCGCCGGGCCGACCCGACGCTCCGCACGCACGCGCGGACCGGCAGCTTCGCGTCGAGCAGCTTGGGAATCAGCAGCCGCCCCTGGTTGCCGTTGGCGGCGGTGACCACGATCATGTCGGTGCCTTTCCGTCAGGGGAGGTCAGCGGACCCGCGCGCCGCCGATCCACACGCCGCGGATGTCGCGGGTCGCGGCGATGTCGGCGGTGGGGTCGCCGCCGACGAGCAGCAGGTCGGCGCGGCGGCCGGGGGCGATCACGCCGCGGTCGGCCAGGCCGAAGGTGTCCGCGGCGGCCGACGTGGCGCCGCGCAGCGACTCGGCCGGGGTGAGGCCGGCGTCCACGAGCCGCCGCAGCTCCTCGTGGATCGACTCGCCGTAGGGCACCTGGCAGGGCGTCTTGACGTTGTCGTTGCTGTCGGTGCCGACGAGCACCGTCATGCCCGCCTTCCGGAACGTCGACACGGTCGCGGTGGCGTGCTCGTACCGCATCCGCATCCCCGGCATCAGGGTGCCCAGCACCCGCATGATCAGCTTGCCGCCGATGTTGCGCACGACGCCGTCCATCATGGTCAGCGTCGGCACGATGACGACCCGGCGCCGGGCCAGCAGCGCCTCGAACGCGGCGTCCAGCTCGCTGGTCAGCGCCGTGTGCGTGACGATGTCGGCGCCGGCCCGGACGGCGACGGTGAGCGTGTCGGCGCTGACCACGTGCGCGATGGTCAGCAGGCCGGCGGCGTGCGCCGCCGCGACGACCGCGGCGACGGTCTCGGGGCTCAGCGCCTTCGTGCCGGGGATCTTCGGGTCCTCGACCGCGATCTTGATGTAGTCGGCGCCCTCGGCGACCCGGTCCGCGACGAACCGGGTCGCGTCCTGCGGCCCGGTCACGGTGCTGGACGGCCCGAACCCCATGTGCTTGACGAAGTGCGAGCCGGGCGCGTTGGCGAGGTTGCCGGCGATGCGGACGTCCGGCAGGCCCGGCAGGGCCTTGAGCCTGCCGGGGATGTTCGCGTCCCAGCACCCCATGTCGAGCGCGGTGGTGACGCCCCACCGGGCGGCCGCCTCCAGGTGCGCGACCTCGGTGACGTGGACGTGCGTGTCGATGAGCCCGGGCAGCAGCGCGGCTCCCCGGGCGTCGATCGTCTCCGCGGCCGCCGTTTCCGGTGGTGCGATGCGACCGTTCGCGATCACGACCGTGGTGGGGTCCCCCAGGCGCGACCCGTCGAACACCCGGGCGTTCAGCAACGCAGTGCTCAACTGGGGTCCTTGGCCACGCTGACCTCCAGGGCGAACGCGAGCTGGCTCAGCTGCAGGGCCGCGCCGGCGTTGTGGAAGTCGACGCAGTGCCCGGCGTTGAGCACGAGCCGCCCATCGACGACCGGCGCCGCCGTGAACGACGCGGCGTAGTCGGCGGCCTGGGCGGCGTCGGTGATCCACAGCGCGTCGAACTCGCCCTGCCGGGCGTGCACGGGCACGGTGACCTGGGCGTTGACCTCGCGTACCCGGGAGATCCAGCCGTTGTTGATGTCGATCAGCTCGGCCCGCGGCACGGACGTGTCGGAGCTGTGGCTCAGCTCGGGCATCGTCGTGTCGTGCGTCCAGGCCGGGCCGAACATGACGCTGTCCTTCATCGGGCCGGGCAGGTCGATCATCAGGATGTCGGGCAGTGCGTCGAACGCCATCCGCGGGCCGTCGGGCACCTGCAGCAGGCAGCCGGAGACGGCGATGCCGAGCAGCGGCCAGCTCGGCTGCCCGGCGGCGATGGCGGTGGTGACGGCGCCGCCGATGGAGTGGCCGATGACGAACACGCCGGCGTGGCCCTCGCCGTGCTGCTGCCACAGCTCGCCGATGACCTGGTCGAGGGCCTTCGCGTTGGCGAGGATGATCGACTCGCCGGGCTCCACGTGGGTGCTGCCGAGGTAGCCCGGGCGGTCGAGGGCGATGACCGGGACGCCGAGCGCGGCGGCCCGCTCCAGCAGCGAGTAGCCGGGGATGTCGAAGTACTCGGAGGTGTACGTGCCGCCGTGGATCGCGATGACGAGCGGCACCTGCGCGGCCGCGGCCGGCGTCTGCGGGGTGTTCCGGCGGCCCGTGACCGTCAGGCCGTCGGCGCTGGTGTGGGTGAAGGCAGTGGCGGTGGGTGTCATGGTTGGTGTCTCCATTCTCCGCGGATCGCCTCGTCGACGATCCGCTCGGCCTCGGCGTCCGGGACCGGACGGCCGATCCATGCGATGTGCTGGTCGGGGCGCACCAGCACCAGTCGTCCGCTGAAGAACGCGTCCAGTCCGAGCGAGGGGTCGTCGAGCACGGCCAGGGGGATGCCGTGCCGCTCGGCGTGGCGTATGAACGCGGCGGCGTGCCAGGCCGGGCCGATGATGGTGAGCTCGGGCCCGAGCCGGTCGAACAGGGACTGCCCGTCGGGCAGCCAGGTGTGGGGGAGCCGGTTGCCGGGGGCGGCCACCGGCAGGTAGTCGGATCCGTTGGTGGTCTGCACGTCGGCGTACTCGGTGTAGCCGACGCCGAGCACCAGGCCGTCGCTGTGGAACTCGGTGCGCTTCGCTGCCTGGATGACCGCGGCGGCCTCCTCGGTGGCGCCACCGCCGGTCAGGCCGGCCGCGGCGGCGAGGACCGCCGGCCCGCTCTTGCCGTTCTCCGCGGCGGCCGCGACGAACCGCTGCGCGACCGGGCGGCGCTCGGCCTCGTAGCTGTCCAGGAGCGCCTCCGGCGCCCACCCGTTGATGACGGCGGCGAGCTTCCAGCCGAGGTTGACCGCGTCGCCGATGCCGGTGTTGTACCCGTGGCCGCCCCACGGCGGGTTCTGGTGCGCGGCGTCGCCGGCGACGAACAGCCGCCCGCGGCGGAACCGGTCGGCGATCAGCGTCCGTGCCCGCCACGGGTCGGTCGCGATCACCTTGATCGGCAGCTCCCGGCCGAGCAGCCGGTGCACGAGCGCGGTGGCGTCGACCTCGTCCTCGTCTTCCTCCTCGTCGGCACGGTACGTGCTGATCGCCCACCACGTGCCGTTCAGGTCGAGACGGCCGACGAGGCCCGGGGCGGAAGGGTCCACGACCCAGTACTGGACGGCGTTGCCGTGCGGGATCAGGTCGCCGAGCTCGGCGCACTCGAACGTGATGCTGACGTTCGGGCGGGGGAGGCTGGAGCCCTCGTACACCGCGCCCATCGCGGTCCGGACGGCGCTGCGCGGCCCGTCGGCGCCGACGACGTAGTCCGCCTCGACGGTCGACGTGGTGCCGTCCGCGTCCTCGAGCGTCACCACCACCGTGCTGCCGCGCTCGTCGAACGCGACGGCCCGCCGGCCCAGCAGGAGCGTCGCGTGGCTCTCCGGGCGGCCGAGGGCGTCGCGCATCGCCTGCTCGACGATCGGCTGTGCCACCTGCTGGCCCGGCTCGGCGGCGACGTCGGTGCCGGCGAGGGCGAGCCCGAGCGTGCCGGTCAGCCGGGTCACCTCGCGGCCGGTGACCGACATGCAGAAGACGATGTCCTTGGACCACTCGACGTGCAGCGGGGCGCGCTGCCGGACGGTGTCGGCGAGGCCCCACCGGCGGAACAGCTCCATCGTGCGCGCCGACGTCGTCTTCGCGCGGGGGCGCAGGTAGGAGACGTGCTCCCGGGGCTCGACGACCACCGACGCGACGCCGTGATGGTCCAGCTCCATCGCCGTGGCCAGCCCGACCGGCCCGCCGCCGACGACCAGCACGCTGGTCCTCAGGTGCCCGCTCATGCGGCGGTCGCGTGCGACACGGCCAGCTCCTGGAGGTAGTCCTCCACGGTGCGGGGTGCGCGGCCGAGTACCCGTTCGACGTCCGGCGTCACGAACTCCGACTGCCCATCGCGGAACAGCTGGTACATCTCCTGGAAGTGCTCGGCCTCCCACCGCGCGGTGCCCCGCTCCAGCAGCGAGGCGCGCACGTCGGCGGGGGTGATGTCGACGGTCTCGGCGCCGAGCAGACCGGCGATCTCGCGGTACGTGACCGCGCGCCCGCCGGTGAGCACGACGGTCTGCCCGGTCCAGCGGTCCTCGGCGAGCAGCTCCGCGCAGACGTCGCCGACGTCGCGCGTGTCGACCAGGCTGATGCCGGCGTCGCCGATGGCGTTGGGGATGCGCCCGGTCGCGCGCACGGCCGGCATCATGATCGTGCCGATCAGCGTCTGCATGTAGCCGTTGGGGCGCGCGATCGTGAACGGCTGCCCGCTGTTGACGAGCACCTGCTCGATCTCCCAGTGCTGGCGGCAGGTGTACGGGCCGTCGGGGTTGATCGCGGTGCTGGTGCCGGACAGCTTGACGATCCGCACCGGCAGGCGGCGCAGCGCGCGGATGATGCGCAGCTGCAGGTCGGCCATGTCGTGGTCGTGGCCGCTGAGCAGGAAGACCGCGTCGACGCCGGCCGCGGCGGTCACGACCGTGTCGTCGTCGCCGGGGTCGCCCTCGACGACCTGGCAGCCGGGCGGCAGGACCACGGCGGCGCGGGCGGCGGCGCGGGTGAGGACGCGCACGACGTCGTCGCCGCGGCGCAGCAGCGCCCTGGCGACGTGCGGACCGACGTTGCCGGTCGCGCCGATGAGCAGGACGGCCATCAGTCGAACACCGTTACCTTCGCGTCGGCCGGGATGTCGTCGTTGACCCGGTCGGTGTCGTCCGCGCGGCGCCACAACTCGTAGCCGTTCTCCCGGCAGATCTTCCCGTCGCGCATCTGGAACGCGTGGATCAGCCGCATGCTGCACCGGGTCCCGGGCGGGAACGGGCAGTTGCGGAACCCGTCGGTCTTCACCGTGATCTCGAAGATGCTGTCGTCGAAGACCCACTCCTCGGTCGCGAACCGGTAGAGGTTGGTGATCCTGTGGACGTGCATGGCGTCGAAGATCTTCAGGTACTCGGCCTTGACCTCGGCCTTGTCCTTGAGCAGGAGGCCGCGGGCGGGGACCTCCCAGATGATGTCGTCGGTGTAGACCGCGATGGCGAGGTCGATGCCCTCGGGGTTCTCGTTGTGGAAGTGCTGGTCCACGGTCGCGTTGTTCCGGGCGATGATCGCCTCGCGGATCAGCTCGGGGGACCCGGCGTCCATCTCTACAGACATGGGGCAACTCCATCCTGTGGCGGCGCTAGGATATACGTTTGACTCCAGACGTTCGCACACGATCCGTTCTCGCACAACCAGCGTAGGCGGAGTTCCTCGCATCGCGTGGCCAGTGCTGCAGCTTCCGCCG
This sequence comes from Dactylosporangium sp. NPDC049742, assembly GCF_040674675.1. NCBI lineage: Bacteria > Bacillati > Actinomycetota > Actinomycetes > Micromonosporales > Micromonosporaceae > Dactylosporangium > Dactylosporangium sp. NPDC049742. The sequence continues at coordinate 224,060 of NZ_JBFANF010000008.1, forward strand.
TTCGGGCGAGATCCGGAAGGTCTTGTGCTCGCCTCGGCAGCGTGTCAGGGCTAGAAAATATATTCTAGCGTCCGTCCCCTGCCGGGCGCGTGCACTCCTTTGCAAGAAACGGAGCCACCCCATGTCTGCCCAGACCGAGGCCGAGAAGCGGGAAGCGATCATCGCGTTGAACAACGCGACGGTGGACGAGCACTTCCACAACGAGAACCCGGAGAGCATCGACCAGGCGATCGCCGTCTACACCGACGACATCGTCTGGGAGGTCCCCGCCCGCGGCCTCGTCCACCGGGACAAGGAGACGGTCAAGGCCGAGTACCTGCAGATCTTCGCGGCGATGCGCGTCCACAAGATCACCAACCTGCACCGGTTCGCCACTGAGGAGTGGGTCTTCGACGACAGCATCTTCGAGCTGACGATCACGCAGGAGGGCTTCCGCAACTGCCCGTTCCCGCCCGGGACCCGGTGCAGCATGCGGCTGATCCACGCGTTCCAGATGCGCGACGGCAAGATCTGCCGGGAGAACGGCTACGAGATCTGGCGCCGCGCCGACGACACCGACCGGGTCAACGACGACATCCCGGCCGACGCCGTCGTCACGGTGTTCGACTGATGCGGCTCGCCAACGTCGCCGGCCGCCTCGTCAGCCAGGAGGGCGCCGACCTGGTCGACGTCGCGTCCGCCAGCGGCGGCCGGTTCGGCCCCGACCCGCACGACGTCCTCGACCACTGGGACGAGTTCCTGGCCTGGGCCGACACCCGCCCGCCGGCCGGTCCGCCGCTGCCCTCTCCGCCGGACGCGGGCCCGCCGGTGCCGCGGCCGTCGCAGGTGTTCGGCGTCGGGCTCAACTACGCCGACCACGCCGGCGAGTCCGGCATGGCGCTGCCGTCGCAGCCGATGGTCTTCCCCAAGTTCAGCTCCTGCATCACCGGCCCCGGCGCCGTCGACCTGCCGTCCTCGACGGTGGACTGGGAGGTGGAGCTGGTCGTGGTGATCGGCCGTCCCGCCCGGCACGTCGCCGAGGCGGACGCATGGTCGTACATCGCCGGACTGACGATCGGGCAGGACCTCAGCGACCGGACGCTGCAGTTCGCCGGCGGCACGCCGCCGCAGTTCGGCCTGGGCAAGTCGCTGCCCGGCTTCGGGCCCATCGGCCCGTGGCTGGTGACCCCCGGCGAGCTCGGCGACCCCGACGACCTGGAGATCGGCTGCCGCCGCAACGGCGACGAGGTCCAGCACTCGCGCACCAGGCACCTCATCTTCACCGTGCCCGCGCTGGTGGCGTTCCTGTCGTCGCACCTGCCGCTGCGCCCCGGCGACCTGATCTTCACCGGGACTCCCGCCGGCGTCGGCTTCGGCCGCGACCCGGCCGTCTACCTGCGCCCCGGCGACGAGCTCGTCAGCACCATCGAGGGCCTCGGCTCGCTCGTCACCCGCGTCACCGGGAGCGCCTCATGACTGCCGGCTGCACGCCCTGCGAGATGGAGGCCCTGGAGGACGCCGCGGTGGTCTTCCGTGACGACCTCTGGGCGGGCGAGGTGCTCGGCGGCTTCGACGTCCCCGGCTGGTTCGTGCTGCGGGTCCGCCGCCACGCCCTGCGGATCGGCGGCCTGAGCGACGCGGAGCTGGCCACGTACGGCCGCCGCGCCCGCGACCTCTCCGCCGCCGTCAGCGAGGTGACCGGCGCCCCGGCCACCTACCTGCTCACCTTCGGCGAGGCGAACCCGCACTTCCACACCCTCGTCGCGGCCCGCGGCGACGACGTCCCACCGGAGCGCCGCCTGGGGGCCATCATGCAGCAGCGCACCGACAAGCTCGACCACGCGGCCGCCCTGGCCCTCGTCCCCGCCGTGGCCCAGGCCTACGCCCGCCACGCCGCCCGCTAGCACCTCGATGGACCGCCGGCCGGGGCGCCCCGCGCGCCGCAGCGACGCCCCGGCCGGCCCATGCGGCGGACATTGACGCGATGTGAAGCCGGAAGCGCTCACGTGGCGTCAGGAGGGCCGACTGCTGGCGGCCCCAACGACCACGGCGCGGACGGGTGGGCGGTGCTGGGGCGGATGCTCCGGACCGCGGACGCGGATCTCACCGACCCCGGCCGGCCGCAGGTGGTGCGCTGACCGGCCGGTGCGTGGGGCACCTGGTCAGGGCGACGGGGGGAGGGCGGCCATCCATTCGAGGCAGGCCAGCTCGTGCTCGGCGAGGTGCTCGTTGACGGCGAGCTTCAGCTCGGCGGGGGAGCCGGTGCGGGCGGCGTCGATCAGGAGGCGGTGGGCGATCTCGCGGCGGCGGCGCTCCTCGCGGTCGATCTGGTAGGTCTCGTAGACGACGCGGGTGTAGCGGTCGCAGGCGTGCCACAGCTGCTCCAGCAGGCGGAGGTCCCACTCGGTGAGGGCGGGGCGCAGCAGCGCGAGGTGGAACTGCTTGTGGATCTCCCAGGACTCGTCGGCGTCGAGCTCGTAGTGGGTGAAGGCCTTGAGCAGGCGATCGGCCTCGTCCAGGTCGGCGGGGGTCAGGTCGATGCAGGCGCGGGCGGCCAGGTCGCACTCGATGAGCTTGCGCAGCCGGTAGATCGAGCGGAGCTCGTCGCGGTCGAGCGGGTTGACGATCGCGCTGCGGCCGGGGCGCAGGGTGATGAGCCCCTGGGTCTCCAGGCGCCGGAGGGCCTCGCGGACGGGGATGTGGCTCACCCCGAGCTGCACGCTCAGGTCGGCGATCGAGAAGCTCGAGCCGGCCTTCAGTGTGCCGTTGAGGACGCCGCGCCTGATCTCGGCGGTCACCCGGTCCACGGCGGAGTTCGGCCCGGCGACGGACCGCAGTCCGACCCGGCCGGCTGACTTCTCGAGCGACGCCTCAGACACCACGAATATACGGTAGCGCATCCGCGTGCGTTTCGGTGTGTTGCCTGGATCGCCTTGTCACGCAGGGGAGTCGTACACCTGCAGCGGCGGTCACAGGAGACTCTTGCATCTATCATATATTCCAACCTACTGTGGCATCATGACCAGCATCCTCCACACACCGGTGGTGCCCGTGACGGATCAGGCCGAGCCCGACGCCCTGCAGCAGGTCCAGGACCGGGTGCTGTGGTTGTCCACGGCCATGGTCCACCATGCCAACCGGGTCCGGCCCAACCCGAGCGGGCTCAAGGTCGGCGGGCACCAGGCGTCGTGCGCGTCGATGGTGTCGATCATGACGTCGCTGTGGTTCGAGCAGCTGCGGCCGGGGGACCGGGTGTCGGTCAAGCCGCACGCGTCGCCGGTCCTGCACGCCGTCAACTACCTGCTCGGCGAGCTGGACGAGTCCTACCTGCCACGGCTGCGGGAGTTCGGCGGGCTGCAGTCCTACCCGAGTCGCGCGAAGGACCCCGACCCCGTCGACTACTCGACCGGCTCGGTCGGCATCGGCGCGACCGCACCGATCTGGGGCGCGATCGCCAGGCGGTTCGTCGACGCGCAGACCGACGCGAGGACCGGCGGCGGCCGGCAGTACTCGCTCGTCGGCGACGCCGAGCTCGACGAGGGCGCCGTGTGGGAGGCGATGCTCGACGCGTCCGTCGCGGAGCTCGGCGAGGTCGTCTGGATCGTCGACCTCAACCGGCAGTCCCTGGACCGGGTCGTGCCGCACATCGCCGCCGGTCGGCTGGAGCAGATGTTCGCCGCCGCCGGCTGGCAGGTCATCACGGTGAAGTTCGGCCGGCTCCTGGAAGAGCTGTTCACCCGGCCGGGCGGCGCGGAGCTCAAGCGCCGGATCATCGACATGCCCAACCCGGAGTACCAGCGGCTGCTGCGCTGCGGTGCCGACGAGCTGCGGGCCCGGCTCCCCGGGACCGACCCGAAGGTCGCCGCGCTGGTCGCGGACCTCGACGACGACACCCTGACGAAGGCGATCCGCAACCTCGGCGGCCACGACCTCGACGCGCTGCGCGCCGCCTTCGCGCAGATCGACGACACCCGCCCGACGGTCGTCATCGCGTACACCATCAAGGGCTACGGCCTGCCCACCCAGGGCCACCCGCAGAACCACTCCTCGCTGCTGACCGTCGAGCAGTACGAGCAGCTCGCCGCCGGCCTGGGCATGGACGCCGGCCGGCCGTGGGTGCGGTTCGCCGCCGACTCGGCCGCGGGCAGGCTGTGCCGCGCCACGGCGGACCGGCTGCGGCGCGGGACCCCGGCGGCCCTGGCACCGCCCGCCGTCCCCACCGACATCGGCCGGACGCCGTCCGGCACGTCCACCACGCAGGCCGCGCTCGGCCGGGCGCTGCTCGACCTGACCCGCGAGGCGCCCGAGGCGGCCCGCCGGGTGGTCACCGTCAGCCCCGACGTCAGTTCCAGCACCAACCTCGCCGGCTGGCTCAACAAGGTCGGCGTGTGGTCGCCGACCGAGCGGCACAACTGGTTCGCCGACGACAGCGAGACCACGATGCACTGGCGGGAGCGCCCCACCGGCCAGCACATGGAGCTGGGCATCGCCGAGGTCAACCTGGTCGGTCTCATCGGCGAGCTCGGTGCCACCTGGAGCCGCTGGGGCCAGCCCCTGTTCCCGATCGGGGTGCTGTACGACCCGTTCGTCGAGCGGGCCCTCGAACCCTGGTCCTACGGCATCTACGCCGGCGGCCAGTCGATCCTCGTCGGCACCCCGTCCGGGGTGAGCCTCGCGGCCGAGGGCGGCGCGCACCAGTCGATCAAGACGCCGTCGATCGGCCTGGAGCAGCCCGGCTGCGTCAGCTTCGAGCCGGCGTTCGCGATCGAGGTCGAGTGGACGCTGTTCGACGCGATCTCCCGCCTCGGCCGGCCCGACGGCAGCTCCTCCTACCTGCGGCTGTCGACCCGCCCGGTCAACCAGGCCCTGGCCGCGGTCCCCGCCGACCCGGCCGCCCGCGAGCGACGCCGCCGGCAGGTCCTGGCCGGGGCGTACACGCTGCGCGCCGCGACCGGGGCGACCCCGGCGGTCACGCTCGTCGGGATGGGCGCGATGGTCACCGAGACCCTGGCGGCCGCGGACCGGCTCGCGGGCCTCGGCGTCGACGCCGAGGTCATCTGCGTGACCAGCCCCGGCCGGCTGTTCGAGGCGGTCCAGGCGCGCCGCGGGCAGGGCGACGCGCCGTCGTCGATCCTCGACCAGGTGTTCCCCGCGCACCGGGCCGCGCCGATGGTGACGGTCCTCGACGGGCACCCGCACACGCTCGCGTTCCTGGCCACGGTCAACCGGGTGCGGACGCTGTCGCTGGGCGTGTCGCGGTTCGGCCAGGCCGGCGGCCTGGAGGACGTCTACCGCTACCACGGCATCGACACGGACTCCGTCGTGCGGGCCGCGCTGGACCTGACCGGCTGAGCGGTCAGTGCCGGTGCACGGCGTCCGGGTGCCTCGGGTCGCCGGGGTGCTCGTAGCCGGGCGCCAGCCGCACCAGCGCGGCGCAACGCTCCTCGAGCCACCGCGCGAACCGCCGCTCGGCGTCCTCCGCGCCGAGCCGGGCGGCGAGCGCGTCACGCACCTCCGCGAAATCCAACGGGAAGAGGTCCCGGTTGCGGTCGTAGTACGCCGCCGTGTCCGCCTCCGTGGCGGGCACCGGCGGCGCCACGACCGCGCGGAGCGACCGTGCGAGGGGATGGGCCGCGACGACCGCCGCGGTCACGCCGCCGGACCGTAGCGCCTCCGCGAGCGTCACCTGCCGGGGCGCGTCGCCGGAGACCGCTGACAGCCCTCGCGCGTGCGCCTCGTGGGTGACGACCGCCTCCACGGTGAGCACCTGCACCAGCCAGCGGCGGAGGTTGCGGCCCTCCGCGGTGGCCGGGTCGGGGAGCCGTGCCGCGTACGGCCCCTGGCGCATCGCCGCGAGCCGGGCGTCCACCGCGGCGACGTCGAGCGGCCTGCCGGCCACCCAGGCGACGGCGGTCATGGCAGCACCGTGACGGTGACGGGCGCCGTGTAGTGCAGCTCGCCGGCGTGGGCGACCTTGCACAGCGCCCACCATGTGCCCGGGCCGTGCCCGTCCGGGACCGTGACCGGGATCCGCAGCGTTGTCCGGCCGCTCAGGCCCACCCGGTGCTCAGGTGCCGGGAACAGGTCCCAGGTGTGCCACGGGCTGACGAGCTGCACGTCGACGACGATCGGCCCGGCGGCGTCGGTTTCGAGCGACAGCTCCAGCTGGCCGGACTGCCCGGGGCGTAGTCGCAACGGGCCGGGGTCGCTCCAGGCGGCCGTCACGGTTTCGGGTCCGTCGACGCCGACGAGCAGCCGCACGAAGTCCTCGACACCGTGCGAGGTGCTGGCGCGCAGCCAGTACACCCCCTGCCGAATATCCAACGGAGGATGGATTACGACCTGATGCCGGACAAATTCGCCCGGCGGAAGGTCGAACGCGAACCCGCCCGGCTCCGCCACGAAGCCCGGCGGCACCTCGAGCGAGACGGTGCCGGTGGCACGGTCGCGGGCCAGATCCGACGCCACGGTCACCGTCACGGCCACCGCCCCACCGCCGCCCGCGACAGCAGTGGCGGACGTGACGGCAACAGCCAGCGCATCGGAAGCTGCCGACGTGGTGGGAGCTGCGGGCGTGGCGGGCACGGCGGGGGTTGCTGGAGATTCTGACTCGTCGGGCGTAGTAGGAGTTGCGGGCACGGCGTGCATGGCGGGAGAGGTTGGAGTCGCGGGCGGGGCGGGCGTAGCGGGTGTGGTCGAGGTGGCGAGCGCTATGGGTGCGACGGCCGTGACGGACGCAACGAGAGTGGCTGGCGTGACGCGCGCTGCGAGCGTGGCGGGCGTGACACGTGCGGCCGGAGTTGCGGGCTCGGTGGAAGTTGCGGGCGTGGCGGGAGTTGCGGTGGTCGGCGTGGCGGGAGTTGCGGCTGTGTCAGGCACGTCGGGCGCGGCAGCCGTGTCGGGCGTGGCGGGAGTTGCGGCTGCGTCGGGCGCGTCCGGCGCGGCGGCCGTGCCGGGCATGGCGGCTGTGTCGGGCGTGACAGCCGTGTCGGGTGTGGTGGGCGGGGTGGTTGGCGTGGGGGTGATGGTGGCGACGGGTGGGTTGAGGTGGACTGTCACTGGCAGGTTGCCGGTTGGGGCTGGGCCGGTGTTGTGCAGCCAGTACTTCGCGTAGGCGGGCGTGGTCGGCGCCGGGGCCGGGGCGATGGGGGCTGTGTCGGCCGTGACCTGCGCGATGCTTGCACCGTCCAGCGACAGCAGCACCGCGCCGTCGCGTACGGGTAGCGGGGCGGCGGGGGATTCCAGGAGGTTGGTCGAGTGGGCGGTCGTCACCGGTGTCCACAGTGTGAGCCGGACGTCGGTGGGGGAGCCGGACGCCTCGTAGAGGCGCACCGTGACGTTGTTGACTGTGGTCGGGGGGATTCCAATGGCTAGTGGATTTCCTGAAGGTTTGAGGGCGGTGATGACGACATCGCTGGTGGACGAGACGGCCAGGTAGCTGGCGGACTCCGCGGAGGAGCCGGTGATGATGCGGGCGTGCAGTGGGTGGTTCACCTCGTGGCCGTGCCGTACCAGGCCGGCGGACCGCCAGTCGCCGGCGCCGGCGACGAGTGCGGCGTCGAAGGTGTGGGTCCAGTGCTGCTGCTGGAACGTCGAGCCGTCGGGTGCGGTGCGGCGGGGCGGGTCGATCCACACGCCGGACGGCCAGCCGGTGCAGGAGCGCAGCAGCGACAGGTGCAGCGCGCCGGTGGTGTCGACGGCGAAGCCGGGGATGCCGCGGTTGACGATGGCGACGGTCCGGTCGTCCAGGTCGGGGTCGGGCATGTCGGTCGCCGGCTGCGTCGCCGGCTGCGTCGCCGGCTGCGTCGCCGGCTGCGTCGCCGGCTGCGTCGCCGGCTGCGTCGCCGGCTGCGTCGTCGGCTGCGTCACCGGCACGGTTCCGGTGGTGGCGAGGTCGTCGCACAGCGCCTCGACCGCGCCGGTGCCGATCACGATGAGCACCGGCAGGTCCAGGACGCCGGTGAGGTCCGCGTTGGGCACCCACACGTCCGTCAGCGGCCTGGTGGCGGGCACCAGCACCCGGGCGCGGCCCGCGGCGGCGAGCTGCCGGTCGATCTCGCCGGTGTACGAAGGGTCCGCGGCGGCGAGGACGGCCTCCGTGAACGAGGTCCGGCCGACGCTGATCCGCACGTCCGGCAGGTTGGAGTCGACGGCGAGCCGGCCGTAGCGCGGGCCGCCGGGCCGGGACGTGGTGGCGGTGACCCCGCGCCGGACCAGCGCGACGGCGAGGTCCCGCACGTCCTGCGCGGCGACGATCTCGGCGATCCCGATCGCTCTGGTGTGCCGGCGGGCGCCGGACAGGTCGTGCACGTCGACGCGGGCGGTGCTGGAGACGGCGAACCAGTGCTGCGCCGGGTTGTCGAGGGTCCAGGGCGCCTGCTCGCTGTCGACCTCGACGAGCCCGAAGCCGCGGCCGACGACGGCGTTGCCGACCTCGCTGACGGGCAGCCCGCCGGGGACGTCCACCGGCCAGCACAGCCGGACGAGGTGGTCCTCGCCGGTGAAGTCGTCGACCCGGGTGGTGAGGCCGAGGCGGTCGTCGCCGTGCCAGAGGGTCAGGGTCTGCGTGAACCGCAGCGGGCCGGCCGCGCCGGTGACGGTGATCCGCTCGCCGAGCGGGCCGTGCTCGACCAGGACGCCCGTGGCGGGCCCCCGGGCGGAGCCGTGGGTGGCGGGGCCCTTCGGCAGCAGGTGCCAGGGCCCTTCGTGGAAGCGCGGGTGGGCGGAGTACTCGTCGTAGACGAGCAGCTCGTTGCCGACCCGGCCGGGGCGCAGCAGCTCGCGGCCGGTGCGCAGGTCGACGAGGCTCGACACGCAGCCGCCGCGCGCCGGGTCGACCGTGAGGCGGTAGACGTCGTTGGCGATGACCGGCTCGCCCCGGGCCGCCGTCCAGCCGGCGGCCGGCGCGGCGGAGAGCGTCAGGGGGAAGGCGCGGTAGCCGAGCGAAGGCACGTCGGTGGCGCGGAAGACGACGTCGACCGCGGCGAGGGTGCCGTCCTCGTGGTGGCTCGGGTGCTCCAGCTGGACGGGCAGGTCGCCGACCGTGAGGCCGGTCGTGCCGGGGCGGGGCAGGTCGACGCGGACCCGGACCAGGTCGGTGCGGGGCCAGGCCGACGGGTTGAAGACGACCACGGACCGGTCCGGCCCCTCGCCGGGTCGCGGGCCGAGCCGGCCCAGCGCCCCGTCCAGCACGGACCCCGCCAGGTCGTGCGCCTCCCGCCAGCCGGTCAGCAGGTCCAGGTACACCTGGTCGGACTCGCTGCCGGTGATGGCGTCGTGGTGGGCGCCGTACACGAGCTGCCGCCACGCCTTGTCGACCTCGGCGTGCGGGAACTGCGCGCCGTGCAGCGCGGCGGCGACGGTGGCGAAGAGCTCCGCGTCGACCAGGAGCGCCTCCACGTGCCGCTGCGCCTGCTTGGTGTCGATGAACGACACGTCCTTGCCGGTGTAGACCGGGTTCATGTCGCGTGTCTGCGGCGCGGCCGGGACGCCGTCGGTGTCCAGCTGCGAGCGGACCGCGGCGAAGAACTCGCGGGGGAGCCCGCACACGAAGCGGGGCCAGGCGTAGCGGGAATTCCAGTCGCGATGGATTTCCGTCACCCACTTCGCCGGCGGTGTGTAGTCGGTGCCGACGGGCAGCAGCACGTTGCGGGTCGCGGCGACCTTCTTCAGCAGCAGGAACAGTTCGTAGACGCTCTGTTGCGCGCCGGCGAGGGTCGGCTGGGCGTCGATGTGCCAGCCGGCCGAGTAGTGCGCGGGCATGTAGTGGGTCAGCACGCCGCGCCCCGAGGGGGAGATCCACTCGAACTCGGAGCTGAACTGCATCGCCGACGGGTCGCCCCAGCCGTCCCGCGGCTCGTAGGTCCACAGCATCGGGCCCCACTGGTGGAACGGGCCGCGCGCCCACGACGACGAGTCGAGGCCGGCGTCGGCGACGAGCCCGGGGAACTGCGGGTCGTGCCCGAAGACGTCGAGCTGCCAGGCGGTGCGGGGGTCGCCGCCGATGACGTCGCGCTGGAAGCCGATGCCGTGCACCAGGTTGCGGATCGTCGACTCGGCGGAGGTGAGGTTCGTGTTGGGCTCGTTGTAGGTGCCGCCCATGAGCTCGAGGCGGCCCTCGGCGAGCAGGGTCCGCAGGTACCGGCGGTCCTCGGGGTGACTGTCCCAGTAGGGCTTGAGGTAGTCGAGCTCGGCGAGGACGAACTTGTAGTCCGGGTCGCGGCGGGCGGTCTCCAGGTGCAGCCGGACCAGGTCGAAGCCGGTGTGCTGGAACGCGGCCCGGAACTCGGTGCCCAGGCGGCCCGCGCGGTCCCACGTCGCGGTGTAGGCCGCCTGGGTGTTCCACCAGACCGGGTCGTAGTGGAAGTGCGGGACCATCCACACCGTCCATCCCGGCTCGGCGACGACGAGGGTGGCCTCGACCGTGTGCCCACCGGTGGCGGTCACCCGGATGGGCACCGTCGCGCCGGGCGGCGCCGTACACGAGACGCCGACCTCGACCAGAGGTCCGCTGTGGACGTCGGCGTGGCCCGCGACGCCGTCGCCGGTGATGTCCAGCCGTCCCGGCCAGTCCTCGACCTCGACGCGGACGACCTGCAGCGGGCCGGGGAGAAACAGTTCGGTGCCGGTGACGCCGACGATGCGCATGTGCTGGTTCAGCCTTTCACCGCGCCGGTGAGGCTGAACGCCCCGCCGAGCACTTTGGACAGTGCGGAGTAGAGCAGGACGACTGGTGCCGTGTAGAGGATGGAGAACGCGGCGAGCCGCCCGTAGGCGACCGCGCCGTACTGGGTGAAGAACGTGTAGATGGTCACCGACGCGGGCTGCTTCTCGGGGCTGAGCAGCAGGATGAACGGGACGAAGAAGTTGCCCCACTGCAGGACGAACGTGAAGATCAGCACGACGGCGAGGCCGGGGACCATCAGCGGCAGCACGATGCGCCACAGCGACTGCAGCCAGCCGGCGCCATCGGTCCAGGCGGCCTCCTCGAGGCTGATGGGAACGTTGTCCATGAAGTTCTTCATCATCCACACCGCGAAGGGCAGCGACGACGCGGACATGAACAGGATCGTCGCGGGCGTCGAGTCGACGAGGTCGATCCGGCTGTACATGGCGTAGACCGGCACCATGACCGCGGTGATCGGCAGGCCGGTGGCGAAGAGGACGGCGTAGAGGAACGACCGGCCGAAGGTGGTGCGGAAGCGCGACAGCGGGTACGCCGCGAGCACCGCCAGCGCGACGGTCAGCAGCGCCGTGCCGCCGGACAGCACGAACGAGTTCCACATCGGGCGGAAGACGGTGTCGGCGTCGAGCACGTCGCGGAAGTTGGCGAGCGACACCTCCCCGGTCACCTCGGCGGACATGGCCGCGCCGGGCTGGACGGAGGCGACCAGCAGCCACCCGAACGGCAGCAGGAACGCCACGGCCACCACGGCGAGCGCGCCGTGCACCGCGAGCCGCCTCATGCCTCCTCCAGTCTGATCAGTCGCAGGTACACGGCCGAGAACAGCGCCCCGATCAGCAGCAGGACCAGCGCCATCGCCGTGCCGTAGCCGAGCTGGTAGAACTTGAACGACTGCTGGTACATGTACAACGGCGTGGTCTGGCTGGCGTTGCCGGGTCCGCCGCCGGTCATCACGTAGATGAGGCCGAAGGACGCCAGGGTCTGCAGGGTGATGAGCATCAGGTTGCTGACGATCGAGCGGCGGATCAGCGGCAGCGTGATGTGCCGCAGCCGCTGCCACGCCGACGCGCCGTCGACCTGTGCCGCCTCGACGAGGTCCGGCGGCACGTCGGCGAGCGCCGCGGAGTAGACGAGCATCGAGAAGGCGGTGCCGCGCCACACGTTGGCGAGGATGACGGCCAGCATCGGCGTGGTGTAGAGCCAGTTCTGCTGGACGCCGAGGTGGCCGAGCAGACTGTTGAGGGTGCCGGTGCGGTAGAGGAACGCATACCAGCAGAAGCCGGCGACCGTCTCCGGCACCGTCCACGCGGCGATGACGATGCCGGTGACGGCGGCCCGGGCCACCCGGCCGCGACCGCGCAGGAGCAGCGCGATCAGCAGGCCGAGCGTGTTCTGCCCGACGACCGCCGACCCGACGACGAACACCAGGGTGAGCAGCAGCGAGTGCAGGAAGTGCGGGTCCCGCGCCATGCGGGTGAAGTTGCCGGCGCCGATGAAGGAGACGCTCGCCGACCCGGTCAGCGCCATGTCGGTGAACGCGGTGTAGACGCTCCACAGCATGGGCCCGGCGAAGAAGACGAGCAGCAGCAGGAGCGCGGGCAGGACCGGGGCGAACCGTCGCAGCATCGGCGCTACTTCACCTTGTCCGCCCCGACGACCTGCTTCACCTGGTCGCCGAGCGCGGCGACGGCCTGCTGCGGGCTCTGCTGGCCGGTCATGACCGCCTCCATCGCGACCTGGATCGCGTCGGAGACGTGCGGGTAGTCCGCGTACGCCGGCCGGAAGTGGGTCACCCGCACGAGGTCGGTGAAGAACTTCAGGGTCGGGTTCGCGGCGAGGTACGCGGGATCGGCCGCGACGTCGGCGCGCTCGGCGATCTGGCTGGCGGCGATGTCGTAGGCGAGGCTGTTCTCCTTGTTCAGCGCGAGGCTGACGAAGTCGAACGCGGCCTGCTTGTCCTTGGCCTTCGCGCCGACCGACAGCACCCAGCCGCCGGACATGCTGGTCGTGCCGGGTGCCTGGCCCTTCTGCGTCGGCATCGCGGCCTGGCCGAGCACGGTCGACCACTGCGGCCACGGCTTCGCGCCGCCGGGCAGCCAGTTGCCGCTGATCCACGACCCGTCGAGGTCGATGGCGAGCTTCCCGCCGGGCAGCAGCTCGGTGCCGACGCGGTTGCCGAAGTTGGGGTCGAGCGCGTCCTGCGGCGCCGGGGCGAGCCCTTCGCCGTAGATCGTCTTGATGAAGCCGAGCGAGTCGAGCATGCCCTGGCTGGACGTGACCCACTTCTTGTCGGCGTCGTCGTAGAGGGTGTCCTGGGTGCCGTACAGCAGCATCTCCAGGCCCTGCATGGTCGCGCCCTCGCCGGCGGCCTTGCCGGAGTAGACGTTGAGCGGGGTGACGCCGGGCAGCTTCGCCTTGACGGTGCGGGCGGTGGCGAGGATGTCGTCCCAGGTCTTCGGCTCCCAGGGCACGGCGATGCCGGCCTGCGCGAAGAGGTCCTTGTTGTACCAGAGGGCGCGGGTGTCGGTGCCCATCGGCACGCCGTAGGTCTTGCCGTCGAGGGCCTTGGCGGCGGTCTTCGACGCCTCGGTGAACTGGCTCCAGTCCGGCCACTTCGCGAGGTACTCGTCGATCGGGGCGAGGAAGCCGGCGGCGATGTCGGTGTTGACGAGGAACGTGTCCTCGTACATGACGTCGGGTGCGGTGCTCGGCGAGCGGTTCATCAGCGAGAGCTTGGTGTAGTAGTCGTTCTCGGCGGCCTCGATGGGCACGAGCTTGACCGTCGAGCCGGGGTGGGCGGACTCGTAGGCGGTCTTGACCCGCTTCATCTGGTCGTCCATCTGCGTGAAGCTGCCGAACTTCTGGTAGGCGACGGTGAGGGTCTTGTCGTCGTCGCCGCCGGACGAGCAGGCGCCGGCGCTCAGGATGAGGGCGGCGAGGGCCACCCGGGTGACGATGCGTCGCATCGATGCTCCAAGGGGTTTGGCGGAACCGGTGACGGAGCTGTATGAGAACGTAATCAGAGAACGTAATCAGATACTGTGTTGCGGTCAATGCCCAGAGGAGGCCCGGTGACGTCGAGGCGACCCACCATGCGTGACGTGGCACAGCTCGCCGGGGTCAGCCCGGCGACGGTGTCCCGCGTGGTCAACGACGAGCGGTACATCCGCCCGGAGACCCGGTACGCCGTCGAGCGGGCCATCACCGAGCTGGGGTTCCACCGCAACGAGATCGCCCGCGGGCTGCGGCCGGGGCAGACCACGGAGACGATCGCGCTGGTCATCGAGGACCCGGCGAACCCGTTCTGGTCGGGGGTCACCCGCGGCGCGGAGGAGACCGCCCGGCGGCACCAGCACATGCTGGTCGTCGGCAGCACCGGGCAGCGCTTCGAGCAGGAGCGCGACCTGCTGCGCGACCTGGTCCGGCGGCGGGTCGACGGGCTGCTGGTCACGCCGACCGCGCACGACCACGTCGAGCTGCACGCGGAGCTGGCCCGCTGGGCGCCGATGGTGTTCATCGACCGCGTGCCGCGGGGCGTGCCGGCCGACTCGGTCGTCCTGGACAACTACGGCGGCGCCCGCCAGGCCGTCGGCCACCTGACCGCGCAGGGGCACCGGCGGATCGGGTACATCGGCGGCGACCCGGCCGTCTTCACCGGCGCCGACCGCCTCGCCGGCTACCGGCGCGCGCTCGAGGACGCCGACATCGCCTACGACCCGGCCCTGGTCAGCCTCGACAACCACACGGTCGGCGCGGCCCGCGCGGCGGCGACGGAGCTGCTGGACGGCCCGGCCGCCGCGGACGCGATCTTCGCCGACAACAACCGGATCTGCGTCGGTGCGCTGCACGCCGCCGAGGGCCGCGACGAGGTCGGCATCGCCGGCTTCGACGACTTGGAGCTGGTCGACCTGCTGCACCGGCCGGTCGCGCTGGTCACCTACGACACGACCGAGCTCGGCCGGCGCGCCGCCGGGCTGCTGTTCCGCCGGATCGCGGGCAGCGCCGAGCCGTCCACGCAGGTCCTGCTGCCGACCTCGCTGGTGATCCGGGGCGGCCGGATCCGCTGAGGGCGGGCGCCGCCCGTCCTGACAACGTTGACATCGCGACTTCGGTGGGCTTCTATGTGGGGCGAGCCGTGTCCGCGCCCGACCCGCCCGGCCACGGCTACCGCGCACCGTCGCGCGCCTCCTCACGATCGTTCCGCCAGACATCGAGGGAGAAGACACCCATGCACCGTGCCCGAAGCAGACATGTCCGAAGACTGTGGACCGGCCTCGCCGGCGCCGCCGTGACCGTCGGCCTCCTGGTCGGGGCCGCCGGCACCGCCGCGGCCGCGACCCCCGCCGCCAACAGCGTCGGCGTGCTCATGCAGTCGTACGACGCCGGCACCGGCCGGATCGGCAGCGACTGGTGGACCAGCGCCGTGTCGCTGAGCACCGTCATGACCTACCGGCAGGCGACCGGCGACACCCAGTACGACTACGCCATCTCCGGCGCCTACGCGAAGAACGCCGACTTCACCAACGAGTACATCGACGACACCGGCTGGTGGGCCCTGGTCTGGATCCAGGCCTACGACATCACCGGCAACAGGAACTACCTGAACACCGCCGAGACCCTCGTCAAGTACATGCACAACTACTGGGACTCCACGTGCGGCGGCGGCGAGTACTGGAAGACCGACCGCCAGTACAAGGCCTCCATCGCCAACGAGCTGTTCCTCGCCGCGACCGCCGGGCTGCACAACCGGCTCCCCGGCGACACCACCTACCTCGGCTGGGCCAACGCCGGGTGGAACTGGCTGCGCACGAACGGCGTCATCAGCAACAACCTGGTCCGCGACGGCGTCACCATCCCCGGCTGCGGCTACAGCACCGCCGTCTACACCTACAACCAGGGCGTCGTGCTGCAGGGCCTGATCGAGCTGAACCGCGCCACCGGCGACGCGTCGCTGCTGACCACCGCCAGGTCGATCGCCACCGCCGCGGTCGCCCGGTTCAACCGCAACAACGTCCTCTACGAGGGCTGCGAGCCGAACTGCTCCGGCGACGGCCAGGCGTTCAAGGGGATCTTCATCCGCTACCTGCGGGCCCTGGCGAAGGCGACGAGCGGCACCCAGTACGACGGCTTCATCGCCACGACCGCCAACTCGATCCTGGCCAACAACACCAACAGCGCCGGCCAGCAGGGCAACTCGTTCGTCGGCCCGTTCGCGCTGTGGAGCCCCACGACGCAGGCCGCGTCCGCCGCCGCGCTCGTCGCCGCCCTCGGCAACGGCCCGTCCAACGTGCTGCGCGGGCAGGAGTCCGGACGCTGCGTCGACGTGCCCGGCAACACCCAGGCCAACAGCACCAGGGTCGCGCTGTGGGACTGCAACGGCGGCGCCAACCAGCGGTGGGTCGCGACCGGTTCACGGCAGCTGCAGGTGTACGGGAGCAAGTGCCTGGACGTGAGCGGCGCCGCCACCGCGGACGGCACGCCGGTCATCATCTACGACTGCCACCCGGGCACCAACCAGCAGTGGAACGTGAACGCCGACGGCACCGTCGTCAGCGTCGCCTCCGGCAAGTGCCTCGACGCGACCGCGCACGGCACGGCCAACGGCACCCAGCTGGCCATCTGGACCTGCAACGGCGGCGCCAACCAGCGCTGGTACCGCACCTGAGACCCCGGCCCGCCCGGGCGCCGCACCGGGCGGGCCGGCTCCTCCCCGGGAGGCATGGACATCAACCGCCGTCACCTGCTCGCCCTCGGCGCCGCCGGCGCGGCCCTCAGCGTCACCGTCCAGCGCGACGTCAACCACCCGTCGATCCTGTTCTGGGACAACGGCTACGAGGGCGGCTGGAACACCGCCCTGGACGACGACTTCGCCCGGCACGACCCGCAGCAGCGCAAGGTCCTGCACCCGTGGACCACGTTCAATGGCGTCGACACTAGCCACTACCAGACCTATGCCAGCACCCAGTCGAAGGCCGCCGGCGGCACCGTCTTCATGCCGACGGAGTTCCTGCACGGCCTGTACGACGGTGGCGCGGGCGCCGGCCTCAACGACTACTGGAAGCTGATGGGCGGCGCGCAGCGCTCCGCCGGCGGCTTCATCTGGTCGCTCGCCGACGAGAGCGTCGTGCGCGACGACCGCGGCGGTGCGCTCGACACCGCCGGAAACCTCGCCCCCGATGGAATTCTCGGCCCCTTCCGTGAGAAGGAGGGCAGCTTCTTCACGATCAAGGACATCTGGTCGCCGGTCCAGCTCGCCAGCCCCGACTACTACGCCAACGTGTTCCCGGCGGCCTTCGACAAGACCGTCATGCTGGTCAACCGGTACGACTTCACCAACCTCGACCGGCGCCGCTTCACCTGGCAGCTGCTGCGGTTCCCGGCGCCGGTCGGCGGCGCCGGGCACACCGGCACCACGTGCATCAGCATCGCGAAATCCAACGGCCGGCTGGTCGGCGTCACCCTCGACGGTGCCGTCGTGTCGCTCACCAACGGTCCCGCGCTCGCGGCGGGCTCCGCGACCTTCACCGGCCTGAGCCACTTCAAGGACGGCACCGGCTGGGTCGTGCAGGCGAACTACACCGGCGACCTGACCTCCGTGCGCCGGCGCCTCGACTCCGGCGGGTGGCTGCGGATGGAGTACCGCTACCGCCGTACCGCCGACCGCGACTACCCCGAGTCGAAGGTTCCACGGCCCCGGCTCCCTCGGCCCGGAGAGCCGGCCCGACGTGGCGGCCGGCGACTACCACCGCAGCGTGTACTTCAGGTTCGGGGTCACTCCCGGTTGAGCTCCCGGAACCGGCCGGGGGTGACGCCGACCTCGCGGCGGAAGAAGCGGCAGAAGTACGCCGGGTCGGCGAACCCGACGGCGTGCGCGACCTGCGCGACGCTCAGCCCGGTCCGGGCCAGCAGCCGCCGCGCCTCCAGGGCCTGGGCGCGGCGGATCAGCCGGCCGGGCGGTTCGCCGGTGGAGGCCTTCACCGCCTCCGTCAGGTGGCTGGTGGAGACGCCGAGCCGAGCGGCGTAGGCCCGCACGGTCGGCGCGATCCCCGTGTCGTGGGTGAGCAGCCGGCCGAACCGCTCCGCCACGCCCGGCGCCGGATCCGCGGGCCGCGGCGCGCCGAGGCGCAGCGCGCGGACGACGAGCACGTGCAGGAGCGCGGCCAGGACGGTGGTGAAGCCCGGCCGGCGTTCGGTGTACTCGAGCGCCATCGCGGCCAGCAGCGACTCGAGGCCGGCCGCGTCGCCGGGGGCGGGCCGCAGCCCGGGCGCCGCCGACAGGGCCGTCAGGGCGCGGCGGTCCTCCGGGTGCTGGTGCAGCGCGTCGTCGGCGAAGACGATCACCCAGCCGTCGAGCCCGCAGACGTCCCGCCAGTGGTGCACCTGCCCCGGCGCGACCGCGAAGAGCTGCGGCGGCCGCAGCCGGTGCGCGGCGAGGTCCACGACGTGCGCGCCGGTGCCGCGGGTGACGTAGACGATCTCGTGGAAGCTGTGCCGGTGCGGGAAGCCGGCCCGCGCCATCGGCCCGAACCAGTCGAACGAGCCGATCGCGAACGGCAGCGGCGCCGGGTCCGGCACGTCCAGCTCGTGCCTCGGCAGCACGTCCTCCACCTTTCTGTAAAGAATCCTCAAAGTAACGCGCTCATGTACCGCGGTCAATGCCGAGCATGCCGTCGAGCGCCTCGTGGAGGAACGCGGTGCGGTCGGCGGGCGGGCCCCACGAGTCCTCGACCCGGCACAGCAGCAGCACCCGCGCCGGGACGCCGTGCCGCGCGTACGCGACCAGCTTGTGGTGCCCGTCGAGGACCACCCCGACGAAGAACCGCTCGGGGTGGTCCATCCGCACGTCGCGGTCCTCCACCCACGCGGTGACCACGGCGGTGGGCCGTTCACCCGCGGCGATCCTCGCCGTGTGGGCCGCCACGGTACGCGGATCGACGGCCGCGAGGTCCTGGGACGGCAGCACCACGGCGAACGTCGGCCGCACCCCCGGCACCGTCGTGCGCAGCTGGAGATGGCCGGTGCCGGGCCAGTCGACCGGCGGCACCTCGTCGGGCTCCTCGTCGACGCGCAGCTCGTGGCGCCGCATGCACCAGGACGCGGCCGGGTCGCTGACCAGCTCCAGGTCCAGGTCGGCGAGCGCGGCCAGGTAGTGCCCGGACCGCAGCCCCGTCAGCAGTGGCGCCACCGCGTCCAGCACGTCCCCGTCCAGCGCGGTCACGTCGCCGAGCCGCTCCCGCATCAGCTGCGACAGCGCCGCCGCGGGCCGCTCCGGCCACCCGATGAGGTGCAGCGTGGTCTCGCACGTGCCGCAGTCGGAGCCCACCCCGTACAGTGGCGACCCGCCGACGAGGAGCGACTTGAACCAGCGCGGCCAGGTCGAGCCGGGTGGCGTCGGGTCGTAGTCGATGCCGATGACGCCGCGCCCGTCGGCGACCACGAGCCTCGCCCGGTCGTCGCCGAGCGGCTCGACGTCCTCCACCCGCGGCCGCGCCTCCGTCGCCGGCTCCCAGGCGGCCCACACCAGGCGCACCGCGTGCGGCCAGGCGTCCCGGTCGAGCGGGAGCACCGGGTCGTGGCCGGTCAGCCGGACGAGGGCGTGGTGCAGCCCGAACAGCGCCTCGCCCGGCGCCACGGCCACCCGCTCCAGCAGCGGCCGGACCGCCGCGGGATCCCCGCGCTGCTCGACCGCCACGACGAGCCGGTCGTGCTCGAGCCCGGTGAGCCGCGGCAGCCGCGCCAGGAGCGAGGCGAGATCGTCGTCCGTCACCCGCGCAGTCAAGCACGGCGCGGTGGGTACGGTGGGATCGTGACAGGGCCGGTGGCGACCGTGCTGCTGGTGTTCGGGCGAGGGGTCGCGACCGCCGGCGCGGGATGGGTGCTCACCCCGGCGGGTGCCGCCAGGGTCGACGCCGCGATCGGCTACGTCTCGGCGCACCGGGACGCGTTCGACGCCGCGGCGGCGCCGCTGGTCGTGTTCAGCGGCGGGTGGGCGGAGGCGGCCGAGGGCGCGCCGCGACCACCGGAGGGCTGCCGGGAGGGTGACCTGATGGTGGCCCGGGCGCGGGCCGCCGGGCTCGACCGCCACGCGGCGCTGCGGACCGAGTGCCGGTCGCGGAGCACCCTGGAGAACCTGCTGCACACGGTCGGGGACGGCCTGCTCGCCGGGCACGAGTTCGGCCCCGGGCACCCGCTCGGGCTGGTCTCGCACACGTGGCACCTGCCGCGGATCCGGTTCCTCGCCCGCAAGGTGCTGCGGCTGCGTGGCGCGGCGCTGCTCGACGTGCCGGCGACCGGCGGCGAGCCGGCGTCGCGGCGGGAGCGGGCGCTGCACGTCGCGTCGCGGCTCTGGTTCCTCGGCGTCGCCGACCCCGCCGGGCTGCTGCGCCGCGAGCGCGCGGTGGTGGCGGCATTGCGCCGCCCCCGGTTGGGTAACAGGCATCCGTGATGTTTCTGCTGCCGGTGTACGAGCCGGGCCACGGCCTCGTCAGCACCGTCGTCGCGCTGTCCGGCGTGCGGCCGCGGGCGCACGTCGTCGTGGTCGACGACGGCAGCGGACCGGCCGCCGCGGGCCTCCTGCACCGCGCCCGGGAGCTGGGCTGCACGGTGCTGCGGCACGAGACGAACCGCGGCAAGGGCGCGGCGCTGAAGACCGGCTTCCGGCACATCGCCGCGGCGCACCCCGGCCAGGCGGTCGTCTGCGCGGACCCCGACGGTCAGCACCTCCTCGCGGACATCCTCCGGGTCGCCGAACACGTGGAGGTCGGCGGCGAGATGGTGCTCGGCGTGCGCCGCTTCGAGGGCCGGGTGCCGCTGCGCAGCCGCTTCGGCAACGCCGTCACCCGCCTGCTGTTCCGCGCCGCGACCGGCCGCGGCGTCCAGGACACGCAGACCGGGCTGCGCGGCTACCCCGCGGACCTGCTGGACTGGCTGGGCGGGATTCCCGGCGAGCGGTTCGAGTACGAGATGAACGTCCTGCTGCACGCCGCGCGCGCCGGCCGGCGGATCAACGAGACGGTCATCGCCACCGCGTACATCGGCGACAACGGCACCTCGCACTTCGGCTCGCTGGCGGACTCGGCCCGCGTCTACCGCCCCCTGCTGCGTCACGCGCTGTCACGGAGGGGTGCGCGTAGCCGGCCGGTCACGCGATGAGGGATCATGGAGGCATGGAACCGACCGCTGGCCGCCGCCCCACCCAGAAGACCGCAGTGGGCGGGGGCGAGGCTGGGTGGGTGCCGATCGCGGAGCTGACCGAGCTGGCGCGGGCGCTGCTGGGTGAGCGGCCGAGCGGCCGCGACGTCGTGCCCGTGGCGGTCGCGGAGCGGATCAGCCGGCTCGCGGCGCAGTGGGCGTCGGCCGGGTTCACCGCCGCGACCGTGCGCCCGTGGGTGGACCTGCAGCCGGCCGCGGCCGCCGTGCTCGCCAAGGCCGGCGCGACGCCCGAGTCCCTCGACCAGCAGGTCGTCACGGTGTCCGGCGCCGCCATGACCCTGTGGCGGGCGGTCTGCTCCGGCGCGATGTCCGCCGCCGACGCCGCCGGCGCCCTGCGACCCGCCGGCGGTGCGCCCGCCCCCGCTCCCAGCGCCGCCCCTGTCCCTGCCCCCGTCGGTGTCGAGGCGCCGGCGCGGGCGAAGATCGCTCCCGCGCTGTTCTCTCACCCCGCGACGGAGACGGTGCACGACACGGCCGAACAGCGCCGCCGGTCCGCTCCACCGGCGACGCCGTTCAGTGCGTGAGCCGCCTCGACGCAGTGCGTGAGCCGTCCCGGCGCGGGTCTCAGCCGGTGTACGCGGCGAAGATGCGGCTGAACTCGTAGGGCTGCTGCGGGATGTTGGTGCACATGTAGAGCGCGCCGGTGCACGCGTTGCGGTCCCGGGTGGTCTCCCAGAAGGACAGCATGCCCAGGTGGTTGGCCTGCGCGAACGCCACCAGCTGCCGGGCGTCGGCCTGGTCGTAGGTGCCGCCGTCGTCGTTCTTGCCCAGCATCGGCGTCACGCCGACCATCCGCCACAGCTGCGCGTCGGTCTTCGCCGGGTACAGGGTCTTGAGCTGCGCGAACGTCGACTGCGCCGCCTGCACGGCGAAGTTGCCGTAGTCGCCGCTGCTGCGCTGGTAGTCCATCGCCATGACGTTGACCAGGTCGAGGTTCACCCCGGCGTCGCGGGCGGAGCGGACCACGGCGACGCCGTCGGCGGTGAGGCCCTCCGGCAGGACCGGCAGGGTCAGCGAGATCTTCAGGTTGGGCCGGGCGGCCTGCAGCAGCGCGAGGGCCTGCGACCGGCGCGCCACCGTGGTCGGGTCGGCCACCGCCGCGCCCTCGATGTCCAGGTCGATGTAGTTCAGCTGGTACGCGTCGACGACGGCCTGGTACTCCGCCGCGACGGCCGCGGGAGTGCCGCAGGCCTGGGCGAGCTCGATGCCGCTCGCACCGCCGAAGGAGATCTTGACGTCGCCGCCGCGGGTGCGGATCGCGTCGATCTGGTCCTTCGCCCACGCGGCCCTCGGGTCGTACGCGTTGAACCACGACGCCTTGCAGCCGGCGCTGTTGACGAACGCGAGGGTGAAGCTCTTCAGGTTGCCGGCGGTCGCCATGTCGGGGAGTGACGGGGTCGGCCACGCGCCCATGTCGACGTACGGTGCGACGGGCACCGCGGTGCCGCCGCCGCCACCACCCGCGGTGGTGCTGACGCTGACCTGGTTGCTCGCGGCGGAGGTGTTGCCCGCGGCGTCGCGCGCCTTGACCGTGAACGTGTAGGCCGTCGACGCCGACAGCCCGCCGACCGTGCCGCTGGTGCCGGTGACGGTGGTGGCCAGGGTGCCGCCGCGGTAGATGTCGTAGGCGGTGACGCCGACGTTGTCGGTCGAGGCGTTCCAGGCCAGGCTGACGCTGGACGAGGTGGCGCCGGTGCCGCGCAGGCTCGCCGGGGCGGTCGGCGCCTGCGTGTCGGCCACGCCGGCGCAGCTGGCGCCGTTGAGCTTGCAGTTGGCGGGCTTGCCGCCGCCGGAGACCAGGAACCCGAAGCTGGTCGACGCGCCCGGCGCGAGCGTGCCGTTGTAGGTCCGGTTCGTCGCCGTGACGTGGGTGCCGGCCTGGCTGGCCAGGGTGTCCCAGTAGCTGCCGAGCGCGGTCCCGGCCGGCAGGTCGAACTCGACCTTCCACGACGTGACGGTCGCCGCGGAGCCGTTCGCGATCGTGTACTTCGCCTGGTAGCCGGAGCCCCAGTCGGAGTCGTACGTGAGGGTGGCGGTCAGCGAGCCGGCCGCTTCCGCGGTCCCGGCGAGGACGGCCGTGCCGCCCGCCGCCAGGATCGTCGCGGCGGCGACCAGCACCAGCCGGTGTCGTAGCGCCATCTATGCCTCCAGCGTTGGTCTGATTGATGCCCAACGATAAAGAAAGTTAACTAAAAGTCAATGGGTCGTTCCCGGCGCTCGATCTTTGCTTCGCGAGCCCCCGGATCGGAGGAGGATGGGTGTCGCGCCGCCGAAGCTGGGTAGCGCTTCTTTGTCACGCGCCCCGCGTCACGCCTGGTTCGGATTCGCCGCGCGAACTTGCTGATTTGTCATGCTTTGTTCGGATTCGTCACGCCTGGTTCGGTTTGCCGAGGGAGGGCCCATGTTCAACCCGCTGGAGCACCCGGGACTGCCGGTAGGCCGCCAGGGCCGGCACTGGCACGAGCTCGACGTCGAGGCGACCCAACTGCGCTCCGCCGAGCCCGGCGCGCGCGGCCGGGTCGACGAGATGGAAGCCCTCCAGGCGGCCGCCGCCCTGTTCAACCACCGTGCCGCCCTGCGCTGCACCGACCTGGAGTCGCAGCGTGCCGTGCAGCGCCTCGGCCTGGCCGCCACGGCCCGCCACGACACGCTCGCCGCGCTGCACCCGTTCGCCGGGGCCGCCCTGTCCCCGGGCGGCGACCAGAGCCTCTGGGCCCAGCTGGTCGTCCAGGAGTGCGCCGCCTGCGCCATGTACCACACGTTCCTGGAGCAGGAGACCGACCGCCGGCTGCGCCAGCTGTGGGAGCTGCACCTGCAGATGGAGCTGGCCGCCCTGCACACCGCCGGCGACCTGCTCCGGCTGCACGAGGACCGCGACCCGCAGGAGCTGATGGCCGCGATGCCGGCCGCCGGCGTGGCCGACCTGCCGGCCATGCTCACCGAGCACCAGTCCCGGATCGACGAGCAGTTCGACCGGACCGTGGCCGCCTCGGGGGAGGACCGCCACACCGCGTTCGGCCAGCTCGCCTGGATGATCGCCGTCCACGAGACGATCGAGGCGGAGATCCTCCACCCGCTCACCCGGCACCTCGACCCGCCGGACCACCTCGCCGACCACCTGCTCGACGAGGAGCGCCGGATCAGCGAGGCCCTCGCCGACGTCTCCATCAGCCTCGGCGACGTCGACGGCCTGGCCGCCGTCCACGCCATGCTGCTCGCCCACACCCGGCGCGAGTCGACCGAGGAGTTCCCGCTGCTGCGCGACGGCATCCCCGCCGCCGAGCTCGCCGACCTGGCCGCCGCCGCCCGCGCCGCCGAGTCCCAGGCCTGGGCCGGCGCGCCCGTGCGCCCGGGTATGCCGCAGGCCTCCGACCTCGTCCGCGACGTCCTGCGACCCACCGCCCAGCAGCTGCCCGTGTGACCGCCGGCCGCCGCCTTGCCACGGCGTCCGTGGCCGGGCCGGGGCTGCCATACGAACACCGGCAGGATTCGGGATCCCGCCCGATGGGTAAGTCTTGCGCGGGGGACGAATTGGCTGGCGACGAGACGTGCGTAGGGGCGCTGTGACGATGGCACGCGACCGGATACGCTCTGTGACCCGTGAATTCACCGGGGACGGCCTGCGCCGCGTCCGGGACCTCGTCGAGCAGACCGCCCGCCTCGCCGGCGTCTCCGCGTCCAACGTGCGCAAGCTGGTGATCGCGGTCAGTGAGCTCGCCGCCAACGCGATCCGTCACGGCGGCGGCAGCGGGCGGATCGTCATCGAGCAGACCGACGAGGGCGTGCGGGTCGAGGTCAGCGACCACGGGCCGGGCCTGCCGGAGTTCGTGTCGCAGGAGCTGCCGGCGCCCGAGGAGATCAGCGGCCGCGGCCTGTGGATGGTCCGGAACCTGTGCCGGGACCTGCACATCACCAGCACCGCCCGCGGGGTCACGGTCCGGCTGTTCATGCCCCGTGCAGGGCACCCCGCTTGAGGCTTTCGCGGCCACTGTACTGACGAAGCGCGCCGAACCTTCACTGGGTGGTTCAACGATACGGTTGAAGTCATGACTGACGCTGCCACCCCGGAGGCGATCGCCGGCCGGATCCTCGCCCTGCCCGGCGTCGAGCTGCTGCTCGCGACGGAGGAGTCGGGGGCGCCGGAGACGAGCTGGGGCGACCGGTTCTTCTACGTCGGCCCGGACCGCAGGATGCCGTTCGCGACGATCGTCGGGCGGGACACCCCCGGCTGGGACGAGGCGTCGCGGCTGGACCGGCCGGGCGTCTTCCGGGTCAACGTGCACGCCGGGCGCGAGGCGTTCGAGGCGCGCCTCGGTTACCCGCCCGCGGAGCTGCCCGAGCGGCAGGCGGGCATCGACTTCGCCGGGCTCGACGAGATCCTGCCGCATCCCGCGTACGGGCGGCAGGGCTGGGTCTGCGTGCTCAACCCCGGTGTCCGTACCGCCGCCGGCCTCGACGACCTGATCGCCGTGGCGCACCGGCACGCCACCGAGGCCGACCTGCGCCGCCGCGGGAGGCACCCGGGCTGAGCGGCCGGTCATGGACAGGTCAAGGGCCCGCGTCCGGCTGGACGCAGGCCCTTTGCGGCCGCGCTCAGTCCTTGAACGCGTCCTTGACCTTCTCACCGGCCTGCTTGAGGCCGCCCGAGGCCTTGTCGACCTTGCCCTCGGCCTCGAGCCGCTCGTTGCCGGTGGCCTTGCCCACGCCTTCCTTGACCTTGCCGGCGGTCTCTTCCGCCTGGTTGTCGATCTTGTCGCTCAGTCCCATGGCGAACCCCAATCAGAAGGTCGGTCCGGTGCCGCTGCCGGCACCCACCAGTAGTGGTGCCCCTGGTGCAGCGGGCGAAACGGTGCGGGGAGTTACCTCAGGCGCACCTGACCGCAACCGATCTGAACCTCGAGGTGATGGTGATGACGCGCTGGCTCGCGAATCGGGCGGTCCGCACCAAGGTGCTGCTCGTGGTGGCGATCCTGGGCGTCGTCGCGGTCGCCGGCGCGGCCCTCGCGTCGGTGCGGCTGCACGAGCTCAAAACGGAGGCGGAGGCGCTGTTCGTCCGCGGGCTGGTGCCGGTCGCCGGGCTCAGCGAGGCCCGCAACGACATCTCTACCGTGCGCGTCGCCGCGCTCAACCACGCGCTCAGCACCGACCCCGCGAAGAAGGCGACGTACGAGCAGGAGGTCGCCGCGGCCGCCACCGGCTTCGCCGCGGACCTGGCCACGTACCGCGGGACGACCGGCACGCCGGCCCGCGCCGACGAGATCGCGGCGGCGTTCGCCGGCTACCACGACGCGATCACGACGCAGCTGTTCGCCGCCAGCAGGGCGGGGAACCTCGCCGAGATCGAACGGATCCGCGACGACGTCACCGCCCCGCTCGCCTCGAAGGTGTTCGACCTGGTGCAGCGGACGGGGGAGGCGGAGCGCGTCGCCGCGGAGCACCGCCGGGACCGGGTCCGCGACGCCTACGACAACGCGCAGCGCTGGACGTGGGCGCTGCTCGTCGCGGGGCTCGCCCTGGCGGTCCTGTTCGCGCTGCTCGTCGCCGGTCAACTGGTCCGGGCCGTGGCGCAGGTCGGGCACGTCGTCGCCGGGATCGCCGTCGGGGACCTCACCCGGGCCGCGGACGTCGCCGGCGCCGACGAGCTCGGCGCGATGGCGGGCGCCCTGAACACCGCCACCGCACAGCTGCGCGAGTCGGTGCTCGCCGTCGGCGCGAGCAGCGCGTCGCTCGCCGGGGCGGCACAGGAGCTGTCGGCGGTGAGCAACCAGATCGCCGTCAGCGCGGCGGAGGGCAGCACCCAGGCCGCCGTCGTGTCCCGGTCGGCCGGGGAGGTGTCCAGCAGCGTCCAGACCGTCGCCGCCGGCACCGAGGAGATGGGTGCCGCCATCGCCGAGATCGCCCGCAGCGCCGCCGACGCCGCCCGGGTCGCCGGCGGCGGCGTGGTGACCGCGCAGCAGGCGTCGGAGACGATCAGCAAGCTCGGCCACTCCAGCGGCGAGATCACCACCGTGCTGAAGGCGATCACCGCGATCGCCGAGCAGACGAACCTGCTGGCGTTGAACGCGACGATCGAGGCGGCGCGGGCCGGCGACGCCGGCAAGGGCTTCGCCGTCGTCGCCGGTGAGGTGAAGGACCTGGCGCAGGAGACCGCGAAGGCGACCAGCGACATCTCCGCCCGCATCGACGCGATCCAGCAGGACGCGGCCGCCGCCGTCGCCGCCGTCACCCAGATCGCGGCCGTCATCGACGAGACCAACCAGTACGCCACGACGATCGCCGCCGCCGTCGAGCAGCAGAGCGCCACCACGAACGAGATGACCCGCAACGTCGCCGAGGCCGCGTCCGGCGCCAACGAGATCGCCAGCAACATCAGCGGCGTCGCGCAGGCGAGCCAGGTCACCAACGACGGCGTCACGCAGACCCGCACGTCGGCGGACGACCTCGCCCGCATGTCGGCGGAGCTGCAGCAGGTCGTGTCCCGCTTCCAGCTCGCATAATTTTTCCGCGCATGCTGTCCGGTCGGCGGGGTCCCGTTCGTCACCATGGTGAGATCCCGTCGAACGAAGGGCCCGTCACCATGAAGTACATGATGTTCGTCTGCATCGACACCGAGCCGGACACCGACCCGGCGCCCGAGCCGGACATCCTCGCCTGGGTCGCCGAGAACGACGCCGCCGGGCGGCGGGTGACGGGCGACCAGCTGGCCGCGACGTCCGCCGCGACGACCGTCCGGGTCCGCAACGGTGAGCTGCTCGTCTCCGACGGCCCGTTCACCGAGACCAAGGAGATCATCGTCGGGTTCGACATCCTGGAGTGCGCCGACCTGGACGAGGCGATCGAGGTCGCCCGGGCCCACCCGATGGCGCGGGCCGGGCGGCTGGAGCTGCGGCCGTTCGCGACCTTTGCGTAACCCGCCGGCTGACGGCGATCCGGTCGCGGCGGCGGCCGTCGGCGCCTACTCGAGGATCGTCGCCACGCTGATCCGGGTCACCGGCGACTGGGCCCTGGCCGAGGACTGCGCGCAGGACGCCCTCGCCGCGGCCCTGGAGCGGTGGCCGCGCGACGGCGTGCCGGACAACCCGGGCGGGTGGCTGATGACGGCCGCCCGCAACCGGGCCGTCGACGTGCTGCGCCGCGCCGCCGTGGAGCGCCGGAAGCTGCAGGAGATCGCCGTGCTGACCCCTGCCGAGGAAGCGGTCCCGGGCGAGCTCGACGACCGGCTGCGGCTCATCTTCACCTGCTGCCATCCGGCGCTGCCGCTCGAGGCGCGGGTGGCGCTGACGCTGCGCACCATCTGCGCGGTGCCGACCGCCGACATCGCCCGGGCGTTCCTCGTCACCGAGTCCGCGATGACCCGGCGGCTCACCAGGGCCAAGTCGAAGATCGCGGCGGCCGGCATCCCGTTCCGGGTGCCGACCGGCCGGGCGCTCACCGAACGCCTCCCCGGCGTCCTCGCCGTGCTGTACCTGCTGTTCACGCAGGGCTACAACGCCGACGGCGAGCCCGCGTTCGCGGACGAGGCGATCCGCCTGGCGCGGCTCGTCGAGCGGCTCATGCCGGATCAGCCGGAGGTGCCGGCGCTGCTGGCGCTGTTCCTGTTCCAGCACTCGCGGCGCGCCGCCCGCCGCGGCGCGGACGGCGAGCTGCTCACCCTCGACCGGCAGGACCGCGACCGCTGGGACCACGCGGCGATCGCCGAGGCGGTCGAGGTCCTGCGGCGGGTGACGGCCGACGGCCCGTACGCGCTGCAGGCCCGCATCGCCGCCTGCCACGCCACCGCCCCGTCGCCGGACCTGACCGACTGGGCGCGGATCGCCGCGTGCTACGACCGGCTCGCCGCTGCGCAGCCGTCGCCGGTGATCGAGAGGCCCGCGGCGGTCGAGCCACCCGTGTCCAGCAGCGCCAGCAGCAGGTGCCATGGTTCGACGGTCGCGTGTCCGCGCTGGCTCGCCGCGTCAAC